>NZ_LZHM01000015.1:0-883 GCF_001690875.1 Gilliamella sp. wkB18 | reverse complement strand
GATTTTTAGGGTTTCTTTGGCTTTATCTTCGTTTAGGTGGATTGGGGAGTGCGCCACTACTGAGTGGTTATTTACCCCTGTTGAACTGATATTAAAGCGAGATTCAATCATATCCTCATCACGTTGCCCATTCTTGCCAAATAATGTAACCGTGGCCTGCAACGGCAGGTGGGCGATGGTTGCATTATTCGGGTATGTTAAATAAAAATAGAGGTGGCGGTGATGTAGCTTCATCCCACTAAATGAACTTGGTTTTTTAAAGATCATAAAGGTGTCAATGCCCGACACCGCAACCAAATAGTCATTTACCGACTGCCCAAAACCCACAAATGCCTCTTGCTCTTCGTGATAAGCGCCATACCCTAAATAGGTAAACTCTTCTTGCACCCCAAAATAACAGCGGTTTAACCAGTGATCGATAGGGGTAAAATTATCGTATTTTTTGCTACTTGCAATTAAATATAAGCCCCACAATGATAATATAACGCCCAATCCTATTACAATGCTTGAACTAGCTAATAAAAATATAGCGCCAGCTCCTAATAATACAGCTCCACCAGTTCTAGCGATAAAATAACTTTTATGCTCCATATTCCACATCCCCAAGGCACTTTTTAACTCGCCTAAGGCTTCAAAAATAGTTATAGCCGCAAAAGCTTTGGCTACGGTTTTAGAAATCAAGGTATTTAACATCTGTTTAGCTTTAATTTCAGGTACTAATGTGCCCGAAACTGTTGAACGCATCGCTTTAACTAGCTGCATTTTTAATTTGATGTCACGGTATAAAGCCACGCTATCAACACTTAATAATGCTAACGAGCCTAAGTCAATCGCCAGTTGGTGCATTTTTTTATCTTGGCTTTCACCTTCTTTAACGGTGTCC
>NZ_LZHM01000014.1:0-21214 GCF_001690875.1 Gilliamella sp. wkB18 | reverse complement strand
TAATCTTTCACTTTAACCGATGATGCCACCGTTTGGCTGTGCATGCTAATATCCCAAACGCTTTCAGTGCCGCCGTCCAAGGTGCCGCTGGGTAATTTGTAATTAATATGGGCAACTTGGTCATAACCTTGTTCGTAATCGCTTATCACCATTACGTCGCAGTCGTGCTCGGCATGGCTTTCAAAGCGAAACCAGATACCCACATCCGCCATTAAGCGTTGTATAAATTCAAAATCGCTTTCTTGCCATTGGGTAATAAATTCCCTGGCTGGGTAGTGCTCTTTAAGTTCAAGGCGGTAGTCTATGCCATTAAGTCCGTGGCTTCTAAGTATTTGTTCAACCACGCTTACTACGCTTTGGTTCTGGAATATGGCACAGTTGCGGTTTAACGTTAGTCTAGCCAGTCGTGGCGATAAGACCACTTGATAATGCGCTTCCTCTTTATTCACCGATAGTTGGCTAAACTCGGTGATAATGCCATAAACCTTGCGAGTGCTTTTATCATTGGTAAAATCACCTAAGGCACGGATTGCAGAACTGAGCGCATCGCTTACAACAGAATTAAATGAGAAAGTAGCCGGTTGGTTTAAAAAAGCATCGGTAGATAGGGTTTTATTGGCACTGGTAAAAGTAATGGTGTAATGCCACAGCTGGTTTAAGGCCTCTTCGCCTTTGACGTTTAACACCGATATAGGAGCGCTGAGTTCATCAATGGTTAGTGTATAACGGTTGTGACTAACTTTATTTGTTAATTGGCTAAGCAAGTCTTTCCCTGCTTGTTCGATGATTTTGTCTAATCCTCTCACCGTATATTCCTCTTATTATCCTTGTTTCATTCAAATTTAATACTTAATTTATTATTCTGTTTTCTAATGTGATCAAAGATCATTAGATTTAAAAAATGATTTGCTCATTTTGTTGGCATTGCCGCTAATTGCTTTGTTAAATCCATACCAAATTTACAACATTTAATTCACTTAACATTGGTTAAGACTTATTTTAATAACCGATAATGGTAACTTTATTAGAAGCAGCAAATTACGTTGTTTTGTTAAATTTTTCAAGTTTTTTTTACAAAAATTATGAATTAAACTAGTAGGATAACTTAATGTAGAACATTTTTTTAGCCGTTGGAAATGCGGTTTTTACTTGGTTTTCTGTGCTTTGAGTGTGTTAATTTTGTTTTTGTAAATATCATTATTATTGGCTTAATTTTTTGTAAAGGCTCTAAAGTTATTGAATAACGTTGGTAGGCAATTATGCTATTTTTAGTGCATATTATGAAAAAGTTTGATGTTTATGATGAAATTAAATTAGATACATCTCAATGGTATGTTAAATACAAATTTATTTATAAATTTAACTTAATGTGGATAGGGTAAGATTGGTTGGTGGAGCTGGCGGGAGTTGAACCCGCGTCCGAAATCTCTACATCCTCGGTACTACATGCGTAGTTTGTTTTTGAATTTCATCTACCCGCTGCGAACAAACACGCTACTGGTAGACTAGCTTGATTAAATTTAATGCTTCCGCCCCAAGCAAGGCTTCCACACGATCTCGTTTGGGTTTGACTCCTCTTGATCCCCGTCCTACGAGCGGAGGCTAGGGAGAGAAGGCTCTATACAGGTTATTAAGCTGCTAGTGCGTAGTTTTCGTCGTTTGCGACTATTTTTTTGCGGTTTATTTACGAGGCCTACCGCACCTCGGCATGCACCTTGGGTTTCGCAAATCCCGTCGAATCCAGAATCAGCCCCAAATGTGGTTATTACCTATGGGTAATATCGTGGCATTATAGGTGAAATCAAGTGCGAATACAACCTGAACTGAGTTTATGCTACAGAAAGAGCGGGGAATTAATAAATGAGTCTTAAAAATTCAATAGTTAAGTGTGATTAAGGTAATGGTAAGGCGATTTTTGTTAAAAAGTGACTTTTTGAAAGTAATTAAATACTATTTGATAAAAATTATTTTATTATTTTATTTTTTTAATAGTTAAAAATCATTCGGTTATTAAATATTTTGGTGAAATAAAAAAATAAATGAAATTTTTTTGAACTTTTTGCGTTTTCACTTGTCTATATTAATAGATTACGTTTTTTCATTTTTTGCCCTCCACTTGAGTTTTCGAGTGGATTTTTTTTATCCTGCGTTTACCAATAGGTCATTTATTCACTTCCTCTAATTTTATTGTTTTTTGTAAAATGCATTTTTATAAAAGAAAATGGGTATTATTCACTGCGCTAATTATTAAAATAGTACTATTTGTTGTTATTAAGTTTTTAGAGTAATTTTATTTGGAATTTATTTTGTGTACTATCATTTACTATTTTATCGCATAAGGTTTTTATGTAAGCAGAGAGAATAATTATGTTATTTTCAAGAAGAGCACAAGGGCATTTAATTGCGTTAATAACTGTGTTCCTTTGGGGAACAACATTTATTGCAACCAAAGTGTTGTTAATTAATTTTAAGCCAGTTGAAATTTTGTTTTTTCGCTTTGGACTTGGTTATGCCACGTTATGGATTTTAGCGCCTCGTTTTTTTGCTTGGCAAGGGGTAAAACAAGAATTGATGTTTTTATGTGCCGGGTTATGTGGTGTTACTTGTTATTTTTTATGTGAAAATATCGCTCTTACTTATACAACAGCTTCGAATGTTGGGGTGATTACCACTTTGGCACCAATATTTACTGCAATCTTTTCGCTATTCTTTTTAAAAACTGAAGCACCACCTAAGCGGTTTTATATTGGCTGTTTATTTGCGATTATTGGTGTGGGGTTAATTAGTTTTAATGGTAAATTTGTGCTTTCGCTTAACCCACTCGGTGATTTGCTTGCTATGTTGGCTTGTGTGTTTTGGGCTTGTTATTCGATTTTAACTAAGTTGAGTAGTAATTATGGTTATAATACTATTTTGCTGACACGTCGCTTCTTTTTTTATGGATTATTGTTGATGTTACCAGCACTATCATTTTTTGATTTTGAATGGAATTTATTTCGTTTTGTCGATCCAGTTAATTTGTTGAATATTTTGTTTTTAGGTGTAGGCGCTTCGGCTATCTGTTTTGCGTCTTGGAATTATGCCGTTAAATTAGTTGGGGCGGTTAAAATAAGTGTTTATCTTTATTTAGTGCCTGTTCTTACTATTATTGGTGCCATTATTGTTTTGGGTGAGCCTTTTACTTGGATTGCTGCGATAGGTACATTGTTTACACTTTGTGGTGTGCTATTATCTGGAGCGAAGGTTCGTGTTAAGAAAAGTTAGATTGTATAATGTTAAAAATGATTTAATTATTTAAGAAGGCGCCATTTTGAACGGCTCCTTTTTATTATTAGGCGTCTTCGTTATTTTATTCGGTTGTCGATTGCATCCATAATAATTTGTCCAAGATGTTCATAATTTTCGTCAAAATGGTGTCCACCGGGTAATTGAAATGCTTCCCCTTTCATTTCAGGTTGTAAGCAGCCTGTATCTTCTTTTTCTTCTTCACCATAGATACAAAATAATTTTGTAGCTGGGATTTTATCTACTTCTGGAGCGGTCTTCATTTCATCGCCTGATTGACCAAGCCAACCACTGATTTCAATTTCAAAGTTGGCATTTTTTGAAAAGGCAATCATTACCAAAGCTTGGACGCTTTTTTGTTCATCGGGTGATAGGCGATTATATAAAGCGGGTAAAATATCACCTCCGAAAGAGTAGCCAGCAAGGATAAACTTAGTTATGCCCCATTTTTCACGATATTGTTGCATTAAATAACTTAAATCTTGAGCACTACGTGCAACAGAGCGGTGTTGCCAAAATAGTTTTAATGCATCAATACCCACAACATTATAACCATGTGTTGCTATGTATTCGGCAGATACTTTATCTAAATCACGCCATCCACCATCACCTGAGTAGTAAAATGTAACTGTTTTAGGATGAACTTCATTCTTTTTTGCTGGTAATTCAATTATTGGTAATTGTTCATGTTTACCAAATAATATTGATGATAAATGCAAAGTTAATAATTCTACGGGTGAAGCTTGGTATTCTCCGATTAATGTGGTGACATTAATCTTTTTTTGTTCTCGAGGAAATACAGCGGTTTTTTCTTCTGGTGGATTATTCCAAATGACTTGCCAACTACCATGGTTTGCTTGAGTAGGCAGTGGGGTATCACAATCTTTATGTTCTAATGTAAATTCAATAGATAGCGCTTTTGCATCATCACGTTGTTGCTGAGCTAACCAACGATAAGCAAAGGCAGCACCTTCTTGCATACCTGCAACAGCAAAATTGGATTCATTTAAAATCTTTGCTGCTTGATTAAATCGGTTTTGTTGTTCGCTACAACTTGCTTGGGGTTGTAGTTCAAATTGTACCAGTTTGGCACCCATTTTTTCAGATAAGTCAAATAATTGTTCTGCCGTGAAATGGTTTTCTTTTGTTGCCACAATAATTGCTGCTGCTTCGGCTGACCGTTTAGGGCTAGCCGAGATTAGCTCAAAATCTTTGTTAATTGTGATTGTTTTTACTGATGCATTTGTGCGGTTTTTAATAAAGTACCATCCAATAGTCGTAAGTAGTACAATGAATAGTAAGATAATAACTAATAAAATGTAGCGGATAATTTTTTTCATTTTATTGGCTCTTGTTTTTTTTTAAACCCGTTATTCCACCAGAAATGAGCATGGTTGTATCAATTAATGCAACGAATGGATCTAATCCAGCTGGCACAGCCATGTAGCGTGGCTCCCAATGGGTGGCAAATTTGTCTTTAAAGCGCCGTAATCCTTGAAAATTATAGAATCGTCCTCCACGTCTAAAAACTAATGCCCCGAGTCTTTGAATTAATGGCGCTCCTCGCCGTCGATGCATGCCCGAAAGGGGAACCATTCCCAAACTGAAATATTTGTACCCTTTTTCTTGATAATGGAGAATTAATCCAACCATTAGGAACTCCATTGTTAATTTAGGGATTTGTTGAACAACACGCATTATATCGATACTTGATTTTTCATGTTGGTTGGTTTCTAACAAATTAACAAAAGCAATAATACGTCCTTCATGTTTGATAACCGCAATGGTGAAGTTATCTAGATATTCTTTTGAGAAGGCACCTAAAGAAAATTGTTTTTCTTTCCCATTTTTACTTTTTAACCATTCATCAGATACAATTTTTAATTCATCAAGCGGTGCGGTACCTGGAGGATAAAATATTAGTGATAGACCATCACGTTGACCTCGATTCCATGTGTAACGGAGATCTTTATAACCTTTAGATGAAAGGTCGAATCTTTCTAAATCCACTAAAGCTTCTTCACCTAGTTTTATTGTTCGTAGACCAATGTCCATATAAAAGGGTAAATTACAGGCTTTAACTTGGTAAAAAACAGGACGTAAGTGATGTTGATCGCATAAATCACGGTAAGCCCATATTAAATCAGCACGATCTGTATTATTACCAATTGGATCATAAAGGGCAATCATGCTTCTTCCTCGCCTTGCATACATAATAAAGGCGGTTTTAGATTCATTGAAGAGTAGTGATTTATCACCGCTCATCGCAAGCCCTCCTTCTGGCTGCTTTGAATCTAAAATGATTTGATAGGCTTTATCAAGTTCATTTTTTTTAGGACTAGTTAAGATAGGTAATGCTGGTCGAAATAGCCAAAATAACATGATGCAAGTTAATAAAATAAAACTTCCTAATGCTGCGCGCAGTGCACGAGGTACTCGGCTATCTAATTCTAATTGCCACCATAATGAATGGCTGTATGGTACATCTTGATAAATAAATAAAATTAGCCAAATAAATAGGGCAATTAAGCAAAAACAAATCGTAAAAGATTTAAAAGAGAATGGCAAAATGCTTAAGCGGCTTTTGCGATAAAAAGCATGTCTGAATTTAATGAGTGATAGTGCAATTGTGCATAATACTAATGCTTCGATCCAGTGCAGTCCTCGTAATATTGAAAGTAGGCTGCCGAT
Organism: Gilliamella sp. wkB18; assembly: GCF_001690875.1. Taxonomy (NCBI): domain Bacteria; kingdom Pseudomonadati; phylum Pseudomonadota; class Gammaproteobacteria; order Orbales; family Orbaceae; genus Gilliamella; species Gilliamella sp. wkB18. Next base: position 15,238 of record NZ_LZHM01000014.1, on the reverse strand, counting down.
AAATAATAAAATGACTGACAAACTCCATGCAGAACTTAGGCGACGACGCAATCCCATTGCAAGTAATAGGCATAAAACGCCAATTAAGCTAGCAAATAAATGGGCAAAATTGACCACTTTACTAGGAATGAAGTTATTAATAAATGGGTGATTGAAGCCAGGTGTGAGGCTTGAAAACATCATGATGATACCTGCAAAAAATAACGAGGCTGACATAACAGGCGCGGCAAAACCGGTTTCCCTTTCTTTTACTTGATGCGTAGTTAAATGATGCTTGCTTTCATTTATTAGTAATAAGATACCAGCAATAATAAGGGGAATTAGAATATAAATAATTCGGTAGATCACTAATGCAACGGTTAAAGATGCAGTGCCGATTTCGGATGAAAAAGCACCAAGCATAATTGCTTCAAAAACACCTACACCACCCGGTATATGACTTAATGTACCTGCGACTAATGCCAAAATATAGATCATGATAAAAGTGATAAAAGTCGGGTGGGTTGGCAATAGAAAATAGAGAATTGCTCCTGCAAAAATAGCATCAAATAAGGTTATTAAATATTGGTATGACGCTAAACGTAAGTTAGGTAAACGAATACTCCAATGAAATAGTTGGAATAATCTAGTATAGTTATTAGGTCTTTGAGGTAGTCGATTACAATATAAATAAATTGATAATGCTAAATAAAGACAAAGTATGCTACTGGCGATTAAATTTATACTTTTTGTTGATAAATGCAGTGCAATGGCAATATTTTTAGTTTCAATTAATGCGGCAATAGCTGCTAGTAAAGGGAAAGTTAATCCTAAAGAAAGAGTAACGAATATAGATATTCTTGCTACATCAATGGTGGTTAAGCCATGTTTAAAGTAGAGGCGACAACGCACGGCGCCACCTGAAAGTGCAGATAGCCCTACCGCATTTCCAATAGCTGAGGCACAAATCCCGCCAAGAGCGATAACTGACGGCTTTAATTTTACACCAGCATAATAGGCAGCAGACCATTCATAGCCGATTAACATTAAGTAACTACCTATAGCTGATAAGCATGAAAATATAATGGTATGTGCTGATAATTTATGTGCAGCTTGGTTTAAATCATTTAGATTAATTTCTTTTAGTAAATGCCAACACACTATAAGTGCAATAAAAAAGATAGATAGACCAAATAGTAGAGCTAAGAATTGGCGGTAGCGTGTGAAATATTCTATGAACGACCAAGGCAAAACTTTACGCGCAGATATTTTCACTTATTCAACTCCAATATTTGCTTTGATAATGTTTTGTGATTGATGCATTCTACCTTTGCACTTTAATGAAAACAACTGAAATAAAATAAAGGAAATTTAAAAAAATTATTAATTATTAGTACTTTTTTATGGCAATTGCCTATTGATTGTGTATTTTATTGTTGAACAATAGTGATATTTTATCATTTAAAATGAGTTGAATTTTTTTAACTTGATAATAGGGTGAATGTTAACTAATAGATTATCTAACAGTATAATCTTTAACAAAATGTATTTACTCCTTTCACTTCAATTTTATGGATGTTTGTAAAGTAAATGAACACAAAATTAGCTATCGAATTAACGCAACAACAAATTAAAATTGTTGAAGAAATAAAATGTTATGTTAAGCAAAAGCTTGCTCATGATTTTTCGGGGCATGATATGGCGCATATTGAGCGTGTGGTTGGATTAACGCAACAGATATTGCCTTATGAACCCAAAGCAAATTGTTTTATTGTGATATTAAGTGCTTATTTGCATGATGTTATAGATGAAAAAGTGGTGGCTGATGTGAATCAAGCTTCTGCTGAGTTACGTGGTTATTTAAATTCACTTAACGTTTCAAGTGATGATATTAGTATGATTTTTGATATTATTGATAATATGTCTTATCGAAAAAATCTTGCTAGTAAAAAAATACTATCGCTTGAGGGGAAAATTGTGCAAGATGCTGATCGCTTAGATGCAATAGGCGCAATTGGTGTAGCGCGTACTTTTTATTATGGTGGCAATAAACACCATGTTATGTGTGATCTGGCAATTTCACCTCGAACTGTAATAAATGAGGTCAATTATAAACAATCTTCTACGGTGATTAATCATTTTTATGAAAAACTTTTTTTGCTTAAAGATATGATGAATACCCAAATAGCCAAAAAACTTGCTGTGCCAAGGCATCAATTTTTGGTTGAATTTGTTAAGCAATTTGAAGAAGAATGGCGGGGTGAGTGTTGATTTTTCTATAGTTGAGTAAAGAGTAGGTTTATACGGTATTAATATGGAATTGGCGCTTCGACTAATTCAAGTACAATTGGTAATGTGATTAAGCTTAGTAGTGTGCTAAGTAATGTTGCACTTGATACTAGCTCTGGGTGTGTATCAAATTGGACCGACATTAGTGTGGTGTTAGCTGCGCTTGGCATCGCTGCAAGTACAATTAATACTTGTTTATAAATAGGTTCAATTGGCATAAATGAGACCATACACAGTGCAACAATTGGCGAAATGACCATACGGGCTAATAAGGCAAATGAGATTTTAGGGTAATCAAGCTGAGTAATGTTTATTTTGGCAAGCTGCATTCCTAAGATGATCATGATCACTACGATAGAGGCATCGCCAATCATGCTGATGGAGGTCATAATCGATTTAGACAAGGGAATTTGGCATAGTTGAAAAATAATACCTAGAACTGCGCCATAAGCAATAGGCATGCGTATTACTTTATTTATTACATCTTTTTGAGTAACTATATCACTATGTGAGCTGCCTTTGGCTGCATAGTAGATTCCAACAGTACTCATCACAAACTGTTGTAATACCATCATAATTACTCCTAAATCAAACCCAACCGTACCAAAAAAGACTAACAGAACTGGTGTGCCATAATTTCCATTATTCATAAAACATGAACTTAAAATCATTGCGCAGCGCTCTTTATCTGAATATTTCATTAGTACTGACCAAATTGAGGCGATAATCACCAAAGAAAAACAGAGCCCAAATATATAACAAATGTAGAATAAATAGTCTGTTGTTAAGGTATGCGTATAAAATGTTTTAAACGATAAGAAAGGCGAAAGTACGTAAAGCGACATTTTAGAAAGGTTAGCTACATCAAATTTTAAGGTTTTTTGCGCAATGAATCCCACAATAAAAATACAAAAAATGGGGAATAAAATAATAAAAAAATTCATAGGCTATATCTTTTAGTTAATGATGTTAATTCATTGAATCAATGGCGTTAGTAATTGATTCTCTTAGTTTTTGGCAAGTATCATCACTAAGTGCCTGTTTGTTTTTATCGGTTAAAATAAACAGATCTTCTATGTGTTCACCAATGGTGGCAATTTTGGCACTGCTTAGTGATAAATCTAAATTAGCAAACACTTCCCCCACACAAGCAAGCAGCGCTGGTCTATCTAGTGCAATCAGTTCCATGTAAGTTTGTCTATCATTAAAAGCAGATAGAAAGTTAACTTGAGTAGGTACTAAAAATGATCGTAAACGTTGTTTAGGTGCTTTAATGGTAACACCTTTGTAAGTAGGCTGTTTTAATGCTTTTTCAAGCGATTTTATCAATCCTTGATGTCGATCTTTTTGTACGGTTTGTCCATTGGGATCTAATACAATGAATGTATCTAGTGCAAATCCTTTTTTGTTGGTAATGATAAGCGCATCGTGTATATTTAAATTGTGCATGCTCAGTGTGTTACAAACTGTGGCAAAGAGATAAGGTCTATCAGGTGCATAAATAAGCACTTCAGTACCACCATAATAAGGATTTGGATTAATTGATACTAATGTTTTATTTAAGTCATGTTGTAATAGAATTTGTGCATGCCAGATAATTTGTTCTGTAGTGTAACGAAGAAAATAGTCAACACGATAATATTGCCAAATATTTTTGATGCTTTGTTCATTATAATTTTGCTTAATTAATGTGGCTAATGCTTCTTGCTTATGCTTTCGCGCAATACTGCGTTGTTCTGGAATTTGATGAATACCTGAATCAAATAAATGTTCTGCACTAAAATAAAGCTCACGCATTAGACTTTGTTTCCAATTATTCCAAAGGGTTTCGTTAGTGGCACAGACATCAGCTACCGTTAGGCACAATAAATATTGTAATCGACGTTTACTTTTAACTAGTTGGATAAATTCGCTAATTACCTTAGGATCTTGTAAATCACGGCTTTGTGCGGTAACTGACATTAATAAGTGGTAGCGAACTAGCCAGACAATTAAATCGATATCTTTACTTTCTAATTGATGTAATTGACAAAATTCTTGAACTAGGTGTGAACCTATATCAGAGTGATCGCCGTGTCGCCCTTTTCCAATATCGTGGAATAATCCAGCGATAATTAATAATTCTGGTTTAGGTAATTTAGCAAAAACTTTAGAGCTATTAGGGTGTTTTTGTTTGCCACTTTCTGTTTTGAGGTTGTCAAGTTCAAGAAGTAAACGAATGGTATGTTCATCCACAGTATAAGCATGAAATAGGTCAAACTGCATCATACCGGAAATGTGTTTCCAGCCAGGTATGTAAGTAGCAAGTATGCCATATTGATGCATTGGTAAAATGGCTTTTTTAATGGCGTTTGGGTGTTTGATGATCGATATAAAAAGTGCTCTGGCTCTTGCATTTTCACAAAGTAGGGTAGGTAGCGTTCGTCTGGCTGAGCGCAATTGCCTAATTGTATTAGAATAAAGCCCTGTAATTTGAGGGTTAAGCAAAATAGTGTAGAAAAGCTGCATAATCATTACAGGATCTTTTTTGAAGATATTATTATCTTTTACATCGATTAATTTTTCTCGAACTTGGAAATGTTCATCAATATCATAGGGGGTATTTTGTGGATGAAGTTCAAGAATGGTTTCATCAAATAGTTGTAATAACATTTGATTGAGTTCGGTTATATTATGAGCTACTCGATAATAATCATGCATCATTTTTTCAACCGGTACATTACCTTTACCTTCATAACCTAACATTTTGGCAATGCTTAATTGACGATCAAAGAGTAATCGATTGTCATAACGCGTAATTACACAATGGAGAGCAAAACGTAATTTCCATAAAAATCTTCGACATGTTTTAAATTCTTCAATATCTTCTGGGGTTAAATAGTTAAAGTTAGCTATTTTCTGTAAAAATTCACCACCAAAATGGCGAATAGCAATCCACTGAATAATTTGCATATCCCGCAAACCACCTGGGCTATTTTTTAAGTCGGGTTCAAGATTATAAGTAGTACTGTGATACTGTTGGTGGCGTACTTGTTGTTCCTGAATTTTCGCTTTGAAAAAAGCTGGAGAAGGCCAGAGTTCCTTATTAAATATTTTTTTTTGAAGCTTTTTTAATAATAGATTACAACCTGAAATCATTCTGGATTCTATTAAGTTGGTCATAATCGTGATGTCATTTTTAGCTTCCTCAAGACAGGTTTTTAATGTTCTTACACTATGACCAATATCTAAATGGAGATCCCAAAGTAAACGTACAAAATCACCTATTTGTTTTTCAAGGTCTTTAGTGAGAGGATGATCGCTTAATATTAATATATCAATATCAGAGAGCGGGTGAAGTTCTGCTCGACCATAACCTCCGACGGCAATTAAGGCAATTCGGTTTTTTTTGAAAAGTGAAGTTATTTGCTTAGGAATTTGGTAATAATTCCATAAGCGTTGAAGTAAATGGTCAATGAATTGGCTTCGTAAGTGTACTAAAGATTCGATGTTAGCTTGTTGCTTAAATTGTGTTACAGACCATTGTTGAAAGGCATCAAGTTGTTGTTTTAGATAAGTGACGTTAATTTGTTCATCACTAAAATCATGAGGAGATATAGGGTAACATAAATGCGTTTCAGTCATAGCGATATTATTAAATAAAAATAATTTTATTGTCATATCGTTACGCGATTTTTAATGACTGTCAAGCAACAGTTTGGCGATATGTTATTACGATGGTGTTATATTTAAAAATACATTTATCTGTATTTATAGTATAAATAATTTACCCACTAAGTGGATTTGTCGATCAATCATAACAATCTAAAGAAACTTAGCGCTTATTTTGGAGTGCGGTTACAAGTGATTTCTATATTTACTTTTTTATTTTTATTTTCGTCATCCTCAAATATGATTTCTGTTTCTTCAATTGTTTTGAATTGATCATGTGAAATATATTGAATACTTTTTTTTGTAGCTAAATACGCACCATTTTGTGATTTTAATAACTCTGATTTATTGTAGTAAGATGATAGGTCATATGGATATGAGTTTTTTGTACCAAAATTAAAATAGAGGGTATCATCTTTCATGAAATATTTAATTGTACCGCTATCATTTTTTATAGGTACATATTCTTGATAATTACCGTCTTTCCATTTTGCTACTCGTCCTATAAGAGAGCATTCCCACTGACCAATTAGCATTTCTTTAGTGACTTTATTTTCACCACAGCCAACTAACACAATTCCAACTAAACTGATTAATAATAATTTTTTCATTATATTCCTTTTATAATAAATTTTTGGCTAGTAGGCAAAATATTTTGATTATATGAATATAGTATCTTTATACTTAACCAAGCCAAATCAACTTTATTCTGTTTAATTAACAATGATCTTGTCTGTATTGGCAAAATATGGCTTCAATTTGAATGAGTTTTGTCTATCTCTAATAACCAATACGATAAGCAATAATGTTAATATCTAGAATGTGTAAAATAAATCCATGATGGTTTATTTTTATGATTTTTTATTTTTTTACTGATATTGCTTATTTGCATCCTCATAAACTAGGGCTGAGCCGTTAGAAAAAATAGAGGAAATTGAAACGTCAGATAATTTAAATGTATGATTACCTGGTTTTAATGTATATCGAGCTACAAGAGTTGGTTTTCCATCCAAATAAACGGCATGTGCTATTATGTCTTGGTCTTTATTTAAGTCGTTATTGACAGTAATGTAGATGTCGCTTGATAATTTACTAAATGCTGATTTGCTTGCTTTGTTGATCTTTTGTTTGAAATTATCCGACATTTCAACAATCATTCCACCACCTGTATCGGTATTTCTAATTTGAATTCCTTCATTTCTTGATTTGCCGCCAACAATAATGGGTACTTCAAAAACTGCTTTTGATATAATATTGTCTTTGTAGCATTTAAGATATATGGCTTCAGAAAATACTTTTGATACCGTTTTTTTCGCATTTGTTATATCGGCTGATTCATTTTGGGGATTTCGATAATCATTACAGTTTGTCACTGACACAATTAATTTTGAACGAGCTTTTTGGGCTGTTTCACTGTTTAAATCACTTAAATTTACAGTTGGTGCTAACTCGACTTTACATCCAGATAATAATGTTATCGTTATTAAGCTAATCAATACTTTATTCAATTTTTAACCGTTTTTTTTAATTGTGATTAACTGAATAATATAATTAATATAATGATAAATCAATCTATTTAAGTTTAATAAATGTTCATAATGACGAATAAAAAAGGAACAGTAATTTGTTCCTTTTAGGTTATCATTCTTAGGTAGGGTTTGTTTGTATAAAATTTATAATGTAAAATCGCTTAAATCATCTTCACTAATTTCAGAATCAATTTGACCAACTAAATAAGAACTCATTTCCGCTTCTTGTGGTGCTACTTGTACATTATCTGATACTAGCCAGTTATTAATCCATGGAATTGGATTTGATTTAGCTTCAAATGGTAATTTTAGTCCGACCGCTTGCATACGAATATTGGTAATATACTCTATATATTGGCATAAAATATCTTTATTTAATCCAATCATTGAGCCGCCTTCGAATAAATATTCAGCCCATTCTTTTTCTTGGTTGGCAGCTTGTAAAAATAGTTCATAACAATCTTGTTCGCATTCTTTAGCAATTTCTGCCATTTCGGGATCATCTTCACCACTACGTAGAGTGTTGATCATAAACTGTGTGCCAGTTAAATGTAGGGCTTCGTCACGTGCAATCAGTTTAATAATTTTTGCATTTCCTTCCATTAGTTCTCGTTCAGCAAAGGCAAATGAGCAAGCAAAGCTGACATAGAAGCGAATAGCTTCAAGTGCATTGACACTCATTAAGCAAAGATAAAGCTTCTTTTTTAACTCTCGCATATTAATGGTTACTGTATGATTGTTAATGGTATGTTTACCCTCGCCAAATAAGTTGTAATAGCTAGCATAGCTAATTAGATCATCATAATAACCAGCAATATCACCTGCGCGTTTTTGGATTTCTTTATTGGTAACAATATCATCAAAAACAATAGAGGGATCATTGACAATATTGCGAATGATATGTGTATAAGAACGAGAATGAATGGTTTCTGAAAATGACCAAGTTTCGACCCATGTTTCAAGTTCAGGAATCGAAATAAGCGGTAATAAGGCTACATTTGGACTACGGCCTTGAATAGAATCAAGCAGAGTTTGATATTTTAAATTACTGATAAAAATATGCTTTTCATGCTCTGGTAATGCAGCATAATCAATACGGTCTTGAGAAATATCGACTTCTTCAGGGCGCCAAAAGAAAGAGAGTTGTTTTTCAATTAATTTTTCAAACATCTCATATTTTTGTTGATCATAACGTGCAACATTGACAGATTGACCAAGAAACATTGGCTCTTTAAGTTGGTCGTTATGCACATGCGAAAAGGTACTGTAATTCATGCTCATAAAAGAACTCCTAACTGATTCATCATTACTTTTCCGCTAACTGGCAGCAGTGGAAAAAGAGAAATGATTGGGGGAAACTCCCCCTTAAAAAATTACATTTAACGTGGATTTGAATTCATAAGAAGAGGCTAATGTGTAATTAAATCTTACAAGCCCCGCCTTCACAACCATCATCGCTATTTGTTGTAGCAACAATATCACCTTGAATATCTTCTGCACCGTCGCGGGTATTGTGATAATAAAGTGTTTTTACGCCAAATTTATAAGCAGTCAATAAATCTGCTAATAGTTGTTTCATTGGTACTTTGTCGTTTGCAAATTTTGTTGGATCGTAATTAGTGTTTGCTGAAATAGATTGATCGATGAATTTCTGCATGATACCCACTAATTGTAAATAACCTGTGTTATTAGGAATTTGCCAAAGTAATTCATAGAAGTTTTTCAAAGCGTTATAATCTGGAACTACTTGTTTTAAGATACCATCTTTCGAGGCTTTTACACTAATAAAGCCTCTTGGCGGTTCAATACCATTTGTTGCATTAGAAATTTGTGAAGATGTTTCAGATGGCATTAATGCCGATAATGTCGAATTACGAAGCCCATGGTTTTTAATGGATGCTCGAAGCGATTCCCAATCATAATGTAAAGGTTCTTTTGTAATGCTGTCGATATCTTTTTTATAAGTATCAATTGGCAAAATGCCTTGTGCATAAGTTGTTTCGTTAAATAGTGGGCATGCTCCTTTTTCCTTAGCAAGATTATTGGATGCTTTAAGCAAATAGTATTGCATAGCTTCAAAGGTACGATGAGTTAGGTTATTTGCACTACCGTCAGAATATTTAACACCATGTTTTGCTAAGTAATAGGCATAATTAATAACACCAATACCTAATGTACGGCGGTTTAATGATGAGTTTTTCGCAGCAGGAACAGGGTAATCTTGATAATCTAGTAGAGAATCAAGCGCTCGTACTGTTAAATCGGCTAACTCTTCAAAATCATCAAGTGATTCAATTTTACCTAAATTAAACGCTGATAAAGTGCAAAGGGCGATTTCGCCTTTTTCATCATTAATGTTATAAAGTGGTTTGGTAGGTAGGGCGATTTCCATACATAGGTTGGATTGGTGTACCGGAGCAAGCTGCGCATTAAATGGGCTGTGTGTGTTACAGTGATCAACATTTTGGATATAAATGCGGCCAGTTGATGCACGTTCTTGCATTAATAATGCAAATAGTTCAATGGCTTTAACCACTCGTTTGCGAATATTTACATCTTGTTCATATTGATGATAAAGCGCTTCAAATTTGGTTTGATCAGCAAAAAACGCATCGTATAGCCCTGGTACATCTGATGGACTAAATAAGGTAATATTTTCGTTTTTAATTAACCGTTGATACATTAATTTGTTAATTTGTACACCGTAATCTAAATGACGAACACGGTTTTCTTCGACCCCTCGGTTATTACGTAAGACTAATAAGCTTTCAACTTCTAAATGCCAAAGCGGATAAAAGACCGTTGCTGCACCACCGCGTACTCCACCTTGTGAACATGATTTTACCGCAGTTTGAAAATATTTATAAAAAGGAATGCAACCAGTATGAAATGCTTCTCCACCACGAATTGAACTGCCAAGTGCTCGTATTGGTCCAGCATTAACCCCAATTCCTGCTCGTTGTGATACATATTTAACAATAGCGCTTGCTGTGGCGTTAATGGAATCTAAACTATCATCACATTCAATTAATACACACGAACTAAATTGTCGAGTAGGTGTGCGAACGCCAGCCATAATTGGGGTTGGTAGCGAAATTTTGAAAGTTGAAACAGCATCATAGAAGCGTTTGATATAGTTAAGACGTGTATCTTTAGGATAGTTAGCGAAAAGGCAGGCTGCAACTAAAATATACAAAAATTGTGCGCTTTCATAAATTTCTCCCGTGACGCGATTTTGTACTAAATATTTCCCTTCAAGTTGTTTAACCGCAGCGTAAGAAAATGTCATATCTCGCCAGTGATCAATAATTTTATCCATTTGTTCAAACTCTTCTTGAGTATAATCTTCAAGTAAGTGTTTGTCATATCGTTGACTATCGACTAGCTTTTTTACGTGTTCGTAAAGAGGTGGTGGCGTAAATTGGTTATAGGCTTTTTTACGTAAATGAAAAATTGCCAAACGGGCAGCCAAATATTGATAGTCTGGCGCTTCTTGTGAGATTAGGTCAGCTGCTGCGCGGATAATTGTTTCGTGAATATCTGATGTGCGAATGCCATCATAAAATTGGATATGCGATTTTAACTCAACTTGAGACACGGAAACGTTTTCTAATCCTTCAGCAGCCCAAGTGATAACTCGGTGGATTTTGTCAAGATTAATTGGTTCTGTTTTGCCGTCTCGTTTTGTGACGAGCATTGATTTGTTCATTCCCTTACCCATTTTTACATTATTTTAGTGTTTCTATCATAATGGATCCTTTACAAAATATACAATATTTAGTACCTATCAATCATTTTAATACTAGATATGGGATATTTATTAATCTCTGTTTAGAAGTGTATTAATTGTAATTGAATGTTATATATTAATAAAATTCAATTGACACTTAATTTATAAAATAACAAAAGTGAGTGATAATGATAGAAATAAAAACGGTAGTGATAAGATTTACCTATGAGTAAGTAAGCTTAAAATGTTAGCGGAAAATAAAAAAGGTGTTTACTTTAATTTTCCCGCATAAACCATTTTTGTTTTTAGATATTTTTATGCAATGGTATTTACCATTGTCAATACGTAAATTACCATAGTCATTGAATTGTTTATTATAAACCTCACTTTTTTAGATAATGTGGATTATTAGTATTTCACAAAATAGATTTAAATTATCTATGTTTAGATTTTATCGATGATCTTATTAATAAGTATTGTATCATTAGAAAAAGTCATAAAAATTAGATTAATTTTTTTTTGATTTATAACGTTGGATTGAACTCGATTGATTTTTTGCTTCTAACCAAGCAAGTTTGTCAATGTAATTTTTTTCAGCTCCACGGTCGGTAGGAAAATAATATTTACTATCGGCCATTTCTGGAGGGAAATAATTTTCACCGGCAGCGAAAGCATTTGGCTCATTATGAGCGTAACGATATTCTGCACCATAACCTAAGTTCTTCATTAAACTTGTAGGTGCATTACGTAAATGTTCTGGGACATCATAGTCTGGTTTTTTTTGTGCATCGGTCATTGCTTTTTTAAAGGCAAGATATACTGCATTACTTTTTGGCGCACAAGCAAGATAAACAATCGCTTGTGCAATTGCTCGTTCCCCTTCAGCTGGACCAACTCGTGTAAAACAATCCCAGGCCGCCAGTGCAACTTGCATTGCTCTTGGATCTGCGTTACCAATATCTTCCGATGCAATAGCCAGTAATCGACGTGCAACGTAGAGAGGATCTCCGCCTGCAGATATTATTCTTGCATACCAATAAAGCGCCGCATCAGGTGCTGATCCTCGAATGGATTTGTGGACTGCAGATATTATATCGTAAAAGCGATCCCCTTGGTTATCAAACCTAGCACTTCGTTCACCTATGACCTCTTTAAGTAGAGCTGGTGTAAGCTCACTTCCATCTGACATATCCACTAATAATTCTAAAGTATTGAGTGCTCGTCTTGCATCGCCTCCGACAAATTCAGCTATTTGTTTTTTTGTATCTAATGGTAAAATAATGTTTTTTTTGCCATAACCTCGAATGGGATCATTAATAGCTTGTTGCAAAATATTTTCTATATCCTCAGATGTTAATGATTTAAGTAAATATACTCTGGCTCGAGATAGAAGAGCTGAATTTAATTCAAATGAAGGGTTTTCGGTGGTTGCTCCAATAAATGTTACAGTTCCATCTTCAACATAAGGTAAAAACGCATCTTGTTGGCTTTTATTAAAGCGGTGGACTTCGTCAACAAATAGGATTGTGCGAATACCTGCTTGTTGATTAATTTTAGCTTGGTCAATCGCTTCCCGTATGTCTTTTATACCAGAGGTTACAGCAGATATCCGTTCAACTTTAGCATTAGCATGATGAGCAATAATTTCTGCTAAGGTTGTTTTGCCTGTGCCTGGAGGTCCCCATAAAATCATTGAGTGTAAGTTGCCAGCCTCAATAGCTTTGGGTAATGGCTTATTTTTTCCTAGCAGGTGGGTTTGCCCAATGTATTCTGATAAATTACGAGGGCGCATTCTGGCCGCTAAAGGCTTAAATTCATCAGTCGTAAAATCAAATGACATACTAGGCATATTACTTTGTGTCCAAGTTTGGAAAGATTATTGTATTATATACATGTTCACCAATAAGTGAAAAAGAAAAGAAAATAACTTTTCGGGTGAAATAAAAAACGGTAATATTTTGACCTGATTGAACTATTAAACCAAAATTAATATATCTTTATTAGTTTTAGTAAATGGTTATCGAATAAGAGAATGTAAGGATTTGCCATGAAGAAAATTTTATTATTGCTCGGAATTTTTGCTAGCATATCGGCATGGGCAGGTGATAAAGAAGTTTTACAACAACGTTTAGATAAAGTTAACGGGTTTTATGCTCGTTTTTCACAAAATGTTAAAACAGCAGATAATCAGCTTGTCCAAGAAGGTAAGGGAGATTTTTGGGTTACAAGACCTTATTATTTCAATTGGACTATGACTGAACCAGACGAAACATCGGTAATTTCTGACGGAAAAAACTTGTGGGTTTATACCCCTGCGGTTGAACAGGTCAGTGTTATGGATTTAAAAAAAGTGGTGGATAATCGTTTGATGTTGCTTATTACTGATAGCCATAATTCTATTTGGAATGCCTATACAGTAACTCGTAAACAAGATTTGTTCACTCTAAAATCCAATGATGGCACTAATCAAAATTTTGTTATTTCAGTATTACCTACTGGTATGATTTCAAACTTTACAATAATTGAAGAAGACGGGCAGCGTAGTTTTTATGATCTTTCTCATCAACAACTTGGTAAAGTTGATCTTAAAAAGTTCCAATTCATTCCACCCGTTGGTATTGAAATAGATGATCAGCGCTAATGTATAATAAGGTTTGTATTGATTTTGGACTTATATACATTAGCATTGCTTTATGTTGAGCTTTAAATACAAAATAACATCAATTAATTTTAATAATATATATTAATTTTAATTGTTTGATAGCATTAAGTGAATAAAAGTTTAATGAGTTAGTAAAATTAGTCATACTCATTTTCATTGATACAGATAACAGGATTATCAGAAAATAGGTAGTGATCGCGTTTAATTTCAAAATCCTTGTTAGCTGCTTCAAAAAAGGTTCTTTTCGTATTTTCTAAATGTTGCCACATAGCAAGTTTTGCTGCTTTAGGATCCCTATTAATGAGTGCTTCAAGTATCTTATTGTGCTCATCCAACCAATTATTAATTTCATGTTCTGGAATATGCTCATTAAGTTTTTTCCATAAAGGATTTAAGGTTCGTTGCCGCCACATTTCTTGAACAATTGTGACTAAAGCATTATTGCGGGTTATCATTGCAATTTGAGTATGAAATTTTAAATCCCAATTTGATTCTTGATAATAATCTTCTTTTTGAGCATTATGTTGAATTTCCAATAAGTCAACAATGTCTTTTTTGGTGATTTGTGTTGCGGCAAATTCTGCAATATTACTTTCGATGAGTTGACGAGCTTGCAGTAGTTCAAACGGTCCACTTTTCACAAAATTCAACCCTGATGACATATCCGGAATATTTTTTTGTGAAATATTGCCAATAACATGAATACCAGATCCTTTACGAGTTTCTACAAACCCTTCAACCTCAAGCATTATAATAGCCTCTCTAACTACAGATCGGCTTACTTTTAACTCTTCGCAAATTAAACGTTCTGAAGGTAATTTACTCCCAATTGCACAAATGCCACTAATGATGCGGTTTTTAAGCTCTGTAGCGATGACTTGATAAAGCCTGTTGTTATATTCATTTCGTTCTTGGGTCATGATTTATTTTTATGAGGTCTAAATTGGTTATACATAATTTTAAAATAGCATCTAATTGGCAAGAGTTAAATAATATTACTCTAATTTTTTTAACCCATTTTTTACTAATTTTTACATAGCCGACAAGTAAAAAAACAGCTTACCTTGTTGTTATATTTTGAAAACATGATGTATGAAAACTTGTTGTATTGTCATATATGTTTTACGTTATTTCATGTATTTTTATTGAGGGATAAGCTTATATAAATAAGGTTAGTTTACTAATGGTTGTAAGATATATTTTATCATTATTTGAATAAAAAATATGATTTTTATCAAAAAAAATTATATTTTATTTTAATTTTTAATTATTTAATTTATTTGTATGATGCTTGTATATTCTTTAAATTAGAATTATTACTTTTTTTATCGACATCTTAAATAGTTTGATATTACCAATTTAAAAATCTATATGATACCTTGTTTTAAGGTTCTTTTT
>NZ_LZHM01000013.1:0-1033 GCF_001690875.1 Gilliamella sp. wkB18 | reverse complement strand
AAGTGTTCCCTGTATACACAGGGATCCCCCCTTTATCTTAATGCTAAAACCCTAATCCCACTTAATTGATAAAATTTTAAGTGGGGCTTAAAAGCAGCAACCTAAAAAAACATGACTCACTAAGCTTATCTTAAATTTCAATAAATTAAGTTTAATTAAATATTGCAAATTATGTAAAAATAGTGTAATTTTCATGCCCAATTTTAATTATCATTATTGATTATTAAAATTACCGATAAAAACAGACAAATATGACAAAACTAAATAAAAATAAGTAGCAAGGTAGTATAGGTAAGGATGTCTCGGTTGTTAGTATATCAAATGCCCACATTATGCAGCATGATATTCATTCATTTGCATTGGTTTATTCACAATAAATTTGATTATTGTCCTTTACTGTTTGGTTTTCTAATAAAAACAAAGCAATCACGCTATCAATGTAACAATCCTCAACGCCAGATTTATGGCTATCTATTCATGCCCCTTAAAACAACTAATCATTAATCCATTTAATGGGGTAAAACGCACTTATTAAATTGAATGCGAACAATAATAAGGAAAAAAAATGGTAAAACATTTAGATAAAATCGTCGAACAAGCAGGACAAGCAGGGAAAGATTTGCTTAGCCAATTAACAAATAAAGTTAGTCACAACCGTTACACACTAACCATTGATGAACTCAGCACTCCTATATCGGTGTTAAACGTCAAAGGCGAAGAGGCCTTAAACCAGCTGTGGCATTACACCATTACTTTTACCAGTGCCAATAAAACCCTATCTACCGATGCTTTTTTAAACCAACCGGCTACTTTCTCATTTAATTCTGTTGTAAGCGATGCGCTCAGTTCTGCAATCCGTGCCTTGGGTGATTTTACCAATGATAAAAGCACTCGCAAGGTTTATGGTATTATCACCGAGTTTAGCCAATTATCGGTGAATAAAGAAGAAGCGCATTATCAAGTGGTCTTATCGCCACGACTGGCTAGACTAACGTTAAACCGCAACTGTGCCATATTCCAGAACCAAAGCGTA
>NZ_LZHM01000012.1:0-3974 GCF_001690875.1 Gilliamella sp. wkB18 | reverse complement strand
TATTAAGTTTTACTAAATAATTGTTTGATAAATATTTTAAGGCTATATTTTTATCAAAATTTAATACAAAAGAAAAAATATATGGGTAATCTGAACTATATTTAATTAACTCTTCAAGTTCATTTGTTGTATAATTAAAAGAACTATTATTTATTGAGGTAATAAACATTTTTAACTCATGTTTTTCTTGTTCTACTAATTTAATCCTGTCTATTACATCTTCCATTTCTACAAGTTTTTCTTGAAACAATATGCATTCTCCAATAATGTTAGGACCATCCATAAAGTTAAATTTGAATCCTTCTTTTAATATTTCTTTCGGGGCTTTTTCTGACAAAAAAAATACTTCGTCTGCTATTGTCCTATATCCCTGATCTCTCGGCGTAATATTAAATTTAAAACCAATACTCCAACTTTCTTTTAATTCTGGTAAATGAATTTGAGTATGTAAAACTTTCGTTGATGGTAAAAGTTTTTTTTCTCCATCAAATATATTCTTATCCCAATTAATTAGTGATTTCATTTTTTACATTTTACTCTAATTGAATTAACTTTTTTAACTTCAGTCTTTCCATTTAAATCAGCAACCTCAATAGCTCTCGCGAGACCTATTCCGTCTAGGTGATCTACTTTATATGCACCTTTTGCTACTACATCATCTACGTCAAAAAATACTACATAAAATTTTGAATCGCTGCCATGCCCCATAGTCTTACCCCATTCTACGGCATTGTCAAAACTTTCAGCAAACCATTTTGCCCACATACCTCCAGTATCTCCGCCGGCTTTCCAACCATTCTGAATAATATCAAAATATTCTGCTCTAATCATTGATCTAAATAATTCCATCAATCCGAACACATCAACCATCGTATTCGAATCATGCCCCTACGCATAAAAATTCGGGTTATTACCTGCCAATCCTATCGGGTCTTGGCTAATATATAAGCCGGTTTCAGGATGATAATACCTAAACCGATTATAATAAAGCCCCGTTTCCACATCCTCATACTGCCCTAATTGTCTGAATGGAATGGAGTGCTCACATTTTTATAAAGATAATTGTTTATTTTTAATCTTTTCTGTAGAATACTAAATTGTTAGATATTGGTTTGTAATCAATAATGTTATTATTCTCAACTTGATTTTTATTCAGAAAATTATATCTGTACATTTTAGGAATATTACCATTTTCTATGCTTACATTGATTTGGTAATTACTTTTTTGTGTTGATACACCAAATAATGTCTTTTTCAGAATGCTTTCAGATGTTATTTCCTGATTTTTTTTCAATTCAAAGCCATAGCCGTATGTTACTGGAAAAATGTTATTTACTAATTCTGTGATTTCTAACATAATTTCTTCTGTGATTCCCTCTTTAAAATGGAGAATAATATCAATTAGTTCTTTCTCATTCTCTTTTTTTATTTGATTTAAAGCCTTGTTTGAATATAATACAGAAACAGTATCATTTTTATTTACCCCATTAGCATAAACTATTTCATTTTTTGTACAGAATGAATCAATACTATACTTTTTAGAACTATAATTTAATTCAAATTTGTAAATCGTTTCAATTGAATTTTTTTCCAAAAATTTATTGAATGCTTTAATAAAGCTCTTAAACAGAGTTGTATATTCTTCTCTATCATTCCAATTTATTACAATAAAATATTTGAGAACATCTCCATTTATTTTGTTTTTTTTAGTAAACATCATTTACATTTTATTTTAAATTTCGATTTAATTTTTTCCATAAATTGTGCTAAACTATTTACTTTAACATCACCGTTCAATATTATTTATATTCATAAAGTTCTTATTTCTTGAAATTAAGTCATTAATTTTATCAGTTTTAGAAGCAACCTCAATAATTTCAACTCTTCCATTTTTATAAAGAACTCCAACATCAGGTCTTGGTCCGTATTTGAAATTTCCTCCGCCAAGTAGTTTCTTATAACCCAAGTCCATAGTTACTCTTTGAACTCTTGGGTCAATAGAATAAATATTTGCAATAATTTTAGAGATTGTTGAATGTCCGAATGTTCCTGTGGTTTGAGCGTTTCCGATAACCTTTCCAAAGAATAACCCCAACGGGTCAACTTCCGAATTAGAATCAAACGTATAAGCATAAAAATTCGGGTTATTACCTGCTAGCCCGATAGGGTCTTGACTTATATAAGTTCCTGTATTACTGTCGTAATACCTGAAACGATTATAATAAAGTCCGTCTAATTCCTAATCCTCATATTGTCTTTGATAGCGGAAGGGCATAAAAAAGACAATTATTGAATTTGCCTACTTATTGTAACTATATTTTATCAACCTCACTAGGTTGATAAAATATAGATTCTAATAAACCTTCATCAAATATAAATTTAAAATTACCTAAGTAATAATCTTTATCCACATGTAATGTTTTATTTAACGTCATTTTTAAATTTTCATTCACTGTATCAATATCGTTATCTAAAAATAAATCTTGAAAGTTATCATCTAATTTCTCAAATGAAATATAATGTAGCTTACTTGGATTCTTATAATAAGAAATTTCTAACTTATATCCATTATTATATATTACAAAAACATCATTATTTATTGTAGAAAACTGATCATTACAATTTTCTTCAATATATTTTTTGTCTAAAAAAAACGGAGGTATAGTATTTTTTCTTAAGCTATTAATTAAAATATTATTAATGGCATTCATTTTTTAACATATTTTCTAAGTTTCGTTTCATTTCTCTCCACTCTCTACCTTTACCTAACTTATCATAATAGTCTTTTGCCCCTTCCAAATTATGCAATGCTTTCTCCAAATTTTTAGTGTTTGAGAAATATTGATCTGAACTCGACACAGCTTTTGATATATCAACATCTTTTGAAAAAACATTTTTATAAACAATATTGCCATTTTGTCCAGGTTTTATACTAAGTTCAATTCCATCAAATGTTCCATGCAAGCCTTTTGTTTCATAATCTGGTGCAACTCCATGTATTCCCTGTTTTACCAACCCAAACGGATCAACTTCTGAATTGGAATCGTACACATACGCATAAAAATTCGGGTTGTTACCTGCTAACCCTATCGGATCTTGGCTAATATATAAGCTGGTTTCAGGATTATAATACCGAAACCGATTATAATAAAGCCCCGTTTCTACATCTTCATATTGCCCTAATTGTTTGAATGGTACAGAGTGTAAATTACCAAATCTATTTTTAGTTTACATATACATCAATTATCTCATCGCACTTCATATAACATCTATAAATAAAATCTCTTATCTCATTTAAAATAATTTCTAAATTATCTATCAAATAAAATTCATCAAAAATTTTTCCATCAGAAGCATAAAACTCCCCTTTTATCTCTATTCTTTCATCATTATATTTTTTATAAGAAATTTCTATATCTAGTAAATCAATATCTTTTTCATTTAAAAATTCATCTTTCAATAAAAACTCGATATATTTCACATATCTACTTATATTTCCATCACTATCTTTATTAAATTGATCAATAATATTAATTTTCTTAATTTCTTTTCGACTTTGAATTTTTTCTTTTCCATAAAGAAAAAGCTCATCTATAGCTAATGATAATTTATCCATAAATTTATTATTTATTAAGGACATGTGACTTTTGCTTCCTGTAAAGCTTGTGTATATTTATGTGTTCTTTCTGTTCCTCTAGTATCAGCCCATTCACTTAATTTTACAAAATTAGGATCATCTGCTGGTCGTATAGAAACATGACTACCATGATCATTAATGGCTTCTAATCCTGTTCCATCTAATTTAGCTACATCAATGGTTTGAAATTTTCCTGTTGTTGGTTTTTCTAAAGATGCCGACAATCCTGAAGTTGTATCTTTTCCTGGACGAGGAGTTAAATTTGAGTCTGTTCCTGACCCCATTCTATAAACATAACCTTCTGTAAGTTTTACATCCAACCCCAACGGGTCAACTT
>NZ_LZHM01000011.1:0-6597 GCF_001690875.1 Gilliamella sp. wkB18 | reverse complement strand
TCCCAGCAACTCACTTTCTTCACGCCTTCGCTTTTAGTTGATAGCCAACTTGACGATATAGTGGTATTTTTATCGTCAAGTACTTTTTCTATTTGTATCCATAACGTATCTTGCTCATCCACCGCTCGATTATTTCTTGTTTTAACCTTATTATCTCCCATATCAAGTAGTAGTGCTGTGCCAATATTATAATTGCTGCTCGTTAATTGGCTTGCTTGTAAGGGGTGTTTGCTCCATGCCACTGTATTTGTAGCTAATTCAATTTCACCATTAGATTTTGCTTTTTTTGCTATCTCCTGCGTATTTTCAATCCATAATGTTTTTTTGTCTGTTGCAGAGGTTTTAATTTCTATTTGTAACCAGTTTATATTGGTTTCTTTACTTAGCACTTTTATTTTAGTGCCTTTAAGTGGTGTTCCAACGGTTGTGTCTGCTTGACTTGGTAGTGTCAGTACTTTAACGCCTTTTGATATAGCTAATAGTGTTTTATCTTCATCGGCTAGTTTTCTCGCCTCTGCTTGAGTTTGGCTAATGTACTTTGGTAAGTCTTCACAGGTAAAACACTCAACATGTAAATTCGGTTGAAATTCGCTCCCTTTCATACCTTGTGCAAGCGGTAGGGTTTCTATATCAATATAATTCCCCTCTTTATCTTTTTTTTTATCAATCGCCTTATCTTGATTATGACCAATATGCCCAACTAAATCACCTGCTACAATTGGAAAAGGTTTATCTAATACCACAACCTCATTATATTTTTTACCTCTAATTATATTTTCAAGACAACCAAAATAAACGTATTTTTTCCCTGCTGGTAAAGGAATAGTGGGGTTTCCATCTCGAATCACTTCGATTAATTCAACAAAATTTTTCGGTTTTTTGGTACCGGATATTTTAATTTGAGTACCTTCAGGTAGCATGGAAATAATATTTTTTTTATTCTCATCCCTTATTCTTATCCCTCTGGATTTGGCGAAATTGCTATCTTTTCCAGTTATTTCAACTATCGGAACAGTGAGTGGTTTTTTAGTCTGATTGTAAATCCAACCGATAATTTTATTTCCCTTATAATCATAAGGTGTTAATTTAGGTATCGAACAATACCCTTCCACTAAAGACGAAACAGCATACCATTTATAATCTTGTTCATGTAAATGTATTTGTCTAATTTATTTCTCAAATAATTAGTGAATTTCATAATCAAAGTTTATTACAAGCATCAATAGCTGAACAATGAAGCCATTTTTTTATGACTTTATTTTTAGTGGTATTATACGCAATATAATAAAATGTATTATTCTGTTCCAATAAATGAACTATATCACCTCTCACTAAATACATTTTTGTTTGTTCATTAACTTCAGGTTTATTATATAAATAAGATTTCATGACTAAAGAATATGCATCTTCATAATTGATTTCATTATGCGTTTCAACACAATTCCCTTTTACCTTACCATTTTCCCATCCATCAATTCTAGGTCTTACTTTTTTAAATAAGCCATCGTTTTTAGTTAATTTATCTAAACTAATATTGGTTTGATGAGAACAATATTTTGCTATAAATTCTTCGTCTGATGACCATTGCTGTATCTCAAAGCTTACTTTATTAAGTGTATATAAATTAGTACGTTTATTTAATTCGATATCATAATAAATCTTAAAAACCCCTCTGTCAGGAAAAGAAGTCACAATTCTTATTAAATTATTTTCATCATAACGGCTTAATATTTTTTCAAAGCGATTACCACCATCCTCATCAAAACTTGGTATCTTTGTGATCAAATTATCATTATGATAAAGTGCAATAAAATCTCTGTTATTTTCCGTATCAAAAATTGCTTTATTAACCAACTTATGGTCAATATTAAATATCAATTTTTCAGCATATGCAGTCACGGAAAAAATAATTAAATAGATAGCGAATATAGATTTAAATTTTATTAATACATTCCTCATAACCCAAAATCTCTTTTAATCTGTTTGTATATTCAATACGTTCATTCAAATGATTGTATCCGCCATTAACCAAATATGTTACTTGCTCTATTTTGCACTTTCGCTAATTCCTTACTAAGTGCAACAATTTCGCTACCCGATGTGTTGGGATAGATTACATGGGGAACCTGAAGCAAAATAATTTACAGCACCATCAGCACGTATGGAAATAAAATGATCGGCATCATTTACAGGGTCGTTTATTTGGTGACAAAATTATCCATCATCTCTAGCTGGCAAATACACAAAATTGAAGATAGGATCTTGTTATTCCATGTACGAAAATCAATACCTTTAATTCCCTCTATTCCTATTACTCTTTTAAATGATTTATTGAAATTTTTGGCATGTACTTCTAATATGCCTTTGTTTGAAGATGTGTTGTCATTCCAGCCATATTAAGTTTGAGCTTCTACAAGTGTAAACAACTCAATGTTTTCCTACACCATTATTTATTCTGAAGTAGCAAGATCTTTTATATTTATTTTATGAAAATCCAAACATTGATTAAATTTTATTTCTAACTCTTTGTTATAAATAACTTTAACTGGATTTAATTCATCATATGTAATATTTTCCATGCTTTTTCTTTTATAGTTGTATTTTACCCAACCTAATACAGCCAACACACCTCTATTTTTATTTTTTTCAGTATCAGAGTCATAGACTTTGAAAAAAATTGAATCATCATTGACTGAAATATCATATAAATCGATAAGTAAGTTTTTCCTTGATGTTACTTCTGGAAGAAAATCACTAGTTTTAAGCATTTCTTCAAAAATGGATACACAATCGTTCAATTTTGCATTTGCATTACATGTTACGCTTAAAATTATCAAAATTTGTAAAACAAATATTATTGGAACTTTAATTTTCTTTTGCATTTTCTTCCTCTATTTTATTAACAATTCTTGGAATAATTTTATTTAATATATTTTTATAAGCTTCTTGAACAGCAGAATTTGTCGAATGCCAACGAGCATAATTACCATTATATTTATTAATATAAAA
This sequence comes from Gilliamella sp. wkB18, assembly GCF_001690875.1. Lineage (NCBI taxonomy): Bacteria > Pseudomonadati > Pseudomonadota > Gammaproteobacteria > Orbales > Orbaceae > Gilliamella > Gilliamella sp. wkB18. The sequence continues at coordinate 3,588 of NZ_LZHM01000011.1, read as the reverse complement.
AACTAAATACTCCATTGCAGCTAACACAGAAGGGAAAATTATAAACTCTTTAGGTCTATCTTTTATTTGAGCATTTCCTCCCTGCTTGCTCAATCCAACATTTTCAAATAAATGTGTAGTTCCTATAGGAGTATAATTTGGATTTAATAAAAAGAACTCTTTATCCCAGCCATAATATGGAGGATAACCAAAAGACTCCATTCCTCCTGTTCCTGTCTTCTTATATTGTAAAGATTTAAAATGTGCAGTTTCAGAACGATACATTCTTTCAATTATTATTGCCATATCCTTACCATACTTTTCGTATATAGCCCTTAAAGCAAGTTCTGCATTTTCTAGAGTATAATTTCTTATAAGATTAATTTCCTCATTAAAATAACTCACCATAGCCAGCGGATGAATAAACCACGCCCTACCATCAGCGCTAAGCGTGGCAGGTGAAGCAGAGTCTGTTGGGATGACTTTGGTATCAGTTATGTTGGTATTTTCTGGATGTGTGCCGTTTGCTTGATTTAGCTTCGCTAAGCCTTTAGCGACATCATCCCACCATAACATTTTCTTGATTTTCTCTTTGGTTTTTTCCCAAACCATGACTTGTTGTTCTAATTTCTGCACTTGTGCATAAATTTTAATTTGTTCTTGGTTCAGCTTCTGCTTTGGATTACTTTTATAGTCTTTTGGAAACGTTTCAATTTTTCTTCTTAGCGCTTCAATCCCTTTTTTTACTGACTGTTGTTTGCTTGTTTCTAGCGTGTTGATATAAGCATCAAGTTTTGCTTCATCTCCTTTAGTTAAATAATCCAATACATTGCTGGCATTTTCTGTCATTTCACTATTTAACGCTTCCCATTTTGGCAATTTGTCTTCTGAATCAAGCTTGCCATACCATTCACTTTCATAATGGATTAACATGCGACTAAGTGCCGTGGCTAATACCGGCTTAGCAATAAGCCCTTTAAAACTGTCCGTTGTTATCATCGCATATTTTGGTGAGTTAGCACCGTATTGTTTGTCTAATATTGTTAATGTCTCTTTTATTGTTGGCGTGTATTGTTCTAGTGATGCATTATCCTTATTTCTGCTTAAGGTTTTTTTAGCACTAAGGTAAATTTCTTTCAGACTGGCATTTTCTTTAATTTGCTTAAAATCAAACCAATCCCAGCAACTCACTTTCTTCACGCCTTCGCTTTTGGTTGATAGCCAACTTGACGAAATCGTTATCTCGTTGAGCTGTTTTTCTATTTGAATCTATAAAGTCTCTTTATCATCCACTACTCGATTTATTCTTGCTTTTGAAATCCTATATATTCACTATTAATTAAAACTATCCAAAATCATTGGCTCAACAGTACTTGGATTACATTGAAAATTGTACAGTTGTATCTCTTTTCTTTTTATTTTAATACCTTCTTTACCTGGTTTTGTATCCACAACATAATCAATATCTTTATTAGCAAAAGATATGCTAGAATTTTTCTTGTCTTTATCCTCAATTACTTTTACTAACTCCAATTCTATTTTTGACTGAGTACCAAACCTATAAAACAAATTTGAATTAACATAGTTATAACATAATGATAATTTGCGATTTTTAATTTGGCATCCAAATGCATTTTTTTCATTTTTATCTTTATTACAAAGCGTCGTATTTTTAAAAAATATATTTTGGCTGTAAATATTAATGAGGTCTTTATGCTGCATTAAATTTAATTTTGCATAAAATTTATTTATCCAATCACTTGAAATATCGTTTACTAAGGTTGAATCAAATAAAAGTAATAAAAAATAATCAGGATAAGATAATTTAGTATTATTTATAAAGGATTGCTTTATTTTTTCTAAGAAAGTTGCGCTCAAGGCATCTATTTTATTATTAACATTGTCAATAGAATAATTAATGACTTGTCCCTGAGAATAATCCAAATTGATTTCCCCAAGTTTGATTAAATTTTTATCTATGCGGGTTAAATAAGTTATTTTAGCAGGACTTTCCATCCCTCCCAACTTATCAAAAATAGAAATCACCCCTAAATTTGAAGTCTCAATTGTTGGATTTCCTCCACCAACATAAATATAGCTATTGCTTGTTCCATTTATATTTAAATTAATTTGTGAAATATTGTCTTCTTTAGGGTTAATTAAACGGCAATAATTATATTTACCCTCAAAATAATCACCATTAATAAATTGACCCTTAATCTCATTTGATTTAGTTTCCTTACATATTTGAGCAAATAATGGAAAACTAAAATAAAACAATATAATAAAAACAAATAATTTTTTCATTTTAATCTCTGTTTTGCAAACTCATATAAAAATCATTTAAATCAGCTTCAACTTGGTTTACTTTATATGTATTATTTTTATACCATTTACTATTGATCATTGCACTAGTAGCAAAAGAATAATTATCAACTTTAATGTTATAATATACTTTGCAATTTTTGATACAAAATTTTTCATATAAAGTTATAAGGGCTTTATTTCTTTCTACAACATGATTATATCCACCATTTATAGCCATAGTGACTTTAAGAAAGTCATTATTTGCTGCAATATCATTTATATTCCCCCACGAGCTTCCTTGAATCCAATACCAAAATGCAGACCTTATTGTATAATCCAAATCGGAACAGATAAGATCTGGATTATCTTTAATTGAATTGTTTTTAATATATTTACCAAAAGATTCATAGTTATAGTCATGAGTAATTTGAATAAGACCTCTGCCATGATAATTTGAACCACCACTGTAATTGTTCCAATAGCTAGGTGTAGAACCATCTCTATTTTTATACTCTTCAGTAGTCTTAAAAAAGTCACTTTCACATAATATTTGTGATATAAAATGGGCTTTTTGCAAACAGCTTGTAACGTTATATTGAATAAAGTATAAATTCAGTTTTGAAAGAAATGTGCTTATTGATATATTTTTTAGTTCATTATTCATTTTATAAAATAATCCATTTATTAAAATATCCTCAGGTATAATAGATCTAAATTGATCTTCCGTTATACCTTTGTTACACATACAACTTCCATAATTGAATATTTGAGTTCCAATAGGATGAATAAACCACGCCCTACCATCAGCGCTAAGCGTGGCTGGTGGAGCTGAGTCTGTTTGGGTGGTTGTGGTATTGGTTGTCTCGCCATTTTCTGGAGACGTGCCTTTGGGTTGATTCAACTTAGCTAAGCCTTTAGCAACATCATCCCACCATAACATTTTCTTGATTTTCTCTTTGGTTTTTTCCCAAACCATGACTTGTTGTTCTAACTTCTGCACTTGTGCATAAATTTTAATTTGTTCTTGGTTCAGCTTCTGCTTTGGATTACTTTTGTAGTCTTTTGGAAACGTTTCAATTTTTCTTCTTAGCGCTTCAATCCCCTTTTTTACTGACTGTTGTTTGCTTGTTTCTAGCGTGTTGATATAAGCATCAAGTTTTGCTTCATTTCCTTCATTTAAATAATCCAATACATTGCTGGCATTTTCTGTCATTTCACTATTTAACGCTTCCCATTTTGGCAATTTGTCTTCTGAATCAAGCTTGCCATACCATTCACTTTCATAATGGATTAACATGCGAC
>NZ_LZHM01000010.1:0-5507 GCF_001690875.1 Gilliamella sp. wkB18 | reverse complement strand
GGATAGATTGGATAGTTTAGGCGTATTGGCTTCTGTGTTTGCGGTTGAGTTTTGAGTTTGAGCTTGCGCCACTTTTTTCCACCACAGTGAGGGTTTGATGCGCTCTTCTTTTTCTAGTTGCCAGTTTGATTTGACATGTTTATGCGCTTCGTCCACCACGTCTAAGGCAAAATCACGGAGGTAAGGCTCGGTGATGCCTAGCTCATCTAATCCCGCTTCAATAAGCGCTTTTTGTTGTTGCTTTTCTTCTTCAAATAGCTCATCAACTTCGTTCCATTTGCTTAACCCTTCATCTGCATACCATTCACTTTCATATTTCACCAGTAAATGCCCTATCTGCTCCGCTGTCCAACTTCTGCGTAACCCTTCCTTTAAATCCCTATCCGTAAAAGTCGGTGGCGGTAGGTCTTTTTTTCGTTGGGTTGAATAAATCAGTGTGCCGGTTAAGATTTGGTCTAATGCCCGCATCGCTGGGGTGTAATCGGCTAAATCCAATTTCGCCACTTTATTCTTACCTATCTTGTCAGATAATTCACCGACCGTGGCCTTTTCTTCTATCGTTTCAAACCCAGGCCAGTGCCATGGACTACGCCGTTTGATATGCACTTGTACATTGTCTTTTATATTCACCCAACCATGTATCGGTAGCGTTTGCTCATCCAGTGCCGTCACTTGTACCTAGGTTGTGTTGTATTCCTCTATCGCTATCAAGCCGTCATGCTCCAGTAAACTTCATTGATGCTCACTACTCGTTCTATGTTTTATTGTTATCTGATAAGTTTTACAACAAATCACGTATATTATTAATGATTCACTAAAAAACCCATGATAAACATTTTTGATTTTCATGAGCTTCTTTTAAAATTTGTTTGATAGATTTATAAATATCTTTTATTACTTGCTTTAAATCAGAGTCTAGCAATGAAGATTCAATAACTTGATCATTTTCAACATAAAAATCATAATTAACACTTAAAATATTGCGAAATTTTTCATAAATCGGGAGATTATAATAATCAAATTTAGCATTGATGTTATAATTATGAGGTTTACTTTTTATAACTTTAATTTTACTTGCAAATGTTTCTCCATAAACATTTAATACTAATTCGTTACTTTTTTTATAATCACAAATTAATTCTGCCCCTTCAGATGAAAAAGATTGAGTTTCAAAAACATCTGCATTAGCATTTCCAATAAGAAAGTAAAATATTAACATATTAATTAATATTGACATAACCTTCATCATCTATATCTCCAGCATTATATTTTTTTAAAAGTTGAGTAGTAGTAAAACCGTATCTAAATTCAAAGTGTGGATAATCTTTAAATGTAACCCAGTCCCCACCCCATAAAAAACCGTATGATTTTGCTATCTCTACAATTTCTTTTATTTTCGGGTGCTTATTGTCAAAATAAATGGCTTTTTTATCTAAAATTTCTACCACATCAATCGCCAATCCATAATTATGAAAACTATATCCACCTTTAACTTTTGTCACAATAGGATCTGAATTTTTCCTACCTTTATCGTAAAGTTTATTTTGTTCTTCAATAGACCTATAACCATCAGAAACCCTTAACTTTAAATTTAATTTGCTTTCAGCGTCATTTATAAAATCTAAAGTATGTTGACGAATTCTCGGGTGTAATAACGCAATTCTAGAGTTTGTAACACTATCCCAAGTTTCAGTTTTCTTATTTTCTATAACATTAAAATAATCCATCATCGCCACCGGATGAATAAACCATGCCTTGCCGTCTGCGGATAGATTGGATAGTTTAGGCGTATTAGCTTCACTTTGTTCTGTGCTAGTTGTTTGATTTTGATTTTGAGCTTGTGCCTCTGCCACTTTTTTCCACCACAGTGACGGTTTAATGCGCTGTGCTTTTTCTAGTTGCCAGTTTGATTTGACATGTTTATGCGCTTCGTCCACCACGTCTAAGGCAAAATCACGGAGGTAAGGCTCGGTGATGCCTAGCTCATCCAATCCCGCTTCAATAAGCGCTTTTTGTTGTTGCTTTTCTTCTTCAAATAGCTCATCAACTTCGTTCCATTTGCTTAACCCTTCATCTGCATACCATTCACTTTCATATTTCACCAGTAAATGCCCTATCTGCTCCGCTGTCCAACTTCTGAATAGACCTTTGTTTAAATATTGATAAATAAAGGGTGAAAGTGATTTATTAAACTTGCACCATTATTCTTTATTTAGCCGGTTATTTATACTAACAATTTAAAGATTGGGTGGATTTTTGAGTTTGAGATATTGCCCCATGGTGACATTATTATATTTTTCTTGCCACTCTTTAGGCATGCCGTGTTTTTTTAGCCAAGCTTTGGCTTCGGGAGTGATTTCGGTTATTTTACCGTTTGGGTATGGATTGGGGCAAACATCCGACCCTTGCGGTATTCGTTCAGTCATTCCTTTACCAAATTCGATCGCATCTTGCCGAGGAACTCCCTTAATCCAACCGGTCACACTGCCGCCTGGGGCAAACCCAATAATAATGGTATTGTAATAACCAATATCATCTTTATTATATGCATAAGAATAATATTGATATGGTTTTACCATCTCTTGCCTAGCCCATAATGGTACCACTAATTTAGTACGATAAAAGGTTTGATCAGCAAAGGATGACCAACAAATATAAAATTCTTCCGGCAAATCGGAATAAACCGGTAAATTACTATAACCAAATTCTGTCTGCCATTGTCCAGGGGTTTCATAATTTTGATTATTACGCGCAACTATATCAATAATTTTATATTTGTTTGATTGGGTTTTTATCATGGTGGAAATTACTGTTGCTTGGAAATAGTGTGGATAAGTGCCACCAATACGCCATTCACTGTAAGGTTTTTGTGGCAAATTAGGGTCAACGTTGTTATGTTTAAATGGTACATGGCAACCGCTTATTAGCAGTGTTAAGCTTATTATGGTAATAAATAATTTTAACATCAGATATCCTTATGTTTTATTGATCAGGGTGGATTAGCCGTTGCCAATCACCTTGGTGGTTAAGATGCGGCTGATGAACTTGCAGTAAGCCCGTTATTGCCTGTTCTTTTTCTTTTTTTGTCGGCCAGCTGATTTTAACTATTTGACCGGTGTTTTTGTCGATCAGTTCTTTTTCGGCTGGTTTGGTATAAAAATAGCGTTCATATTCAACCGAGCAGTGGGTATAGTTGTTTAACACTAACTGTTTTTCAGCCTCGGTTAATTGATAGTTTTGATAGCTACTCGCTGCTGTGATGATTTTTGTTGCCACACTTTGTAATTCATTCGGGATAGCGTAAATATCCAAAAAAGGGATAAATTTACACTTTTGTTTGACGGCTTCGTTATACATAATTTTTAAAGCCACCCGATCCAACCCAAATTTTATTTTACGCTTAATCCGAATAACACCATAAGCGTTGGTGTAGTTTTGATTGTCGCTTCTTGCAGAGGTTGTCCATTGGTAAAAGTTATCTTCGTTTAATCCGTAAAATAGGTAATACAAGTCAGGGTGTTGGTTGATTTTTGCTAAGGCTTTTTGTAGCTTTTTTGAAATATTAGATGATTGCCCTAAATAGAGATTATCATGTTGATACACTTTGGTAATATAAAGGTTTTCTTCAATATCGTGATTTGGGTAACCACCACCAATATCAGAGTGGGCACCGGGCATGCTCACTTTTTTAAAATAATTAGGCACATCATTGAGTGAAAAGTTATGCCGATATTCATGCGCTGCCTGAATATGTAACCCTGCATCGGTCGAGTCGGGGTGGATATGGATATCAATATCAAAGGTGTTGGCATCGCCGGCATCAAATAAATTTTCCGGTCGCCCAATCCCTGCCACAGTATCAAAAATGCCTAAAAAATGGACATGACCATTGACATGTCCTTGCCAATGGTCACTGATTTTACCTTCTAATGCTTGGTTTAACATTTTAGTTAACGGGTTATTGCTGCCGCGTTTATTGTTATCGTTTAGCTTGTCAGCAACAAAGTTGGTAAAGTAGCGGGCGGTTGCCGCACCACGGCTAAAGCCAAATACATCATAATTAATCTGCTGTATACGTATTTTCGGGGAATCATCCAAAAAAGTTTTTAATTGTTCTTTAATTTCGGTAATCGCTCGTTTAATTTTGCCTTTTATTCCCGTTGAACCCAGCCCTGTAGCAAAGCCAATATTACTATCACTTTCACCAATTCGGCTACCGACCCCTTCTATATAAATACTTAATTGATAATGTACCGCACCATTTTTATCTTTTGGTAATTTCGCAATATCTTTTTTAAGATCAGACTGATACATTTGATATAATTTATAGACATTCGAATGGTCATTGTTGTAACTGGTATTAAACACCGGGAAAGTGATTTCTGGCACTTCGCCACGGGCTAGTGCTTGTTGGTACTCTTCACGCATGGAAATGTTAAATGAATTATTCGCTGTACCGTCAAAAAATACGCCTATGGTCAATATGACTTCATCAGGCCGTTTAATCACTTGTTTATGTATAGCAACCTCGCCATTGGCTCCAACTTTGCGAGTGCTAGCTGTAGTAAAGGATCCCTGTTTTTTATTGTTCATATTGATTTCCTTATATTAATCTAGTTAATTGCACATCAATGGAATCTGGCGAATCGGTATAAAAGGCTTTTGTTTTGCCCTCTTTATCGGTTATGCCATGTATCTCTTTACCATCGGGTAACACGGCAATATAGGGTTCATTAGCATATACCTCGCCTTGATCATCGACAAAGTGAAATTTAATGCCATGTTCTGTAATAAGTTGAGGTAAATTTATTGTAGAGATATCAAGTGCTTTCGCTCCCATCTTTTGCATGACATTACACTTCAGATAAACATTATCCTGTGTGCCCAGTTCAATGCCTTCACTGCTGATTTTTATGTATGAACCGCCACACATTAACGTAAGCTGTTCGCTTGCGGTGACAGTGAGCTCACCATCGACACTGTCAATTTTTATATCCTGCTTAGCTGCCATGTTGAGGTTGGCGTTTTGGGCTTGCACCACAATATCGCCTTGGTTGGCAAAGAGTTTCATGCCTGATTTGTGGGCAAATAAGCCTAATGCTTCCCTTGCTGATACCGTGACATTTTTTAAGGCGGCAATGTCAGTTTGGTTTTCACTGGTTAAAGTAACGCTGTTGCCGGTGGAGAGTTGAATGTTTTGCGGACTGGTTAAGGCAATGCCTTCTTGGGCATAGGCAAGTATGCCGCTTTGGGTCAGTTGGCTTAATGTTTTGTTAAGTTGTTCTTGGCTGTCAGTGTCTGCACCGTGGGCTTCAGACTGAGTAGCCGCATTTTGTAGGGCTTTGGCAATGGATAGCGCATTTTCAAGCTGGGTAATAGCCGCTTGCATGTCGAGCTGTTTGCCTTGCGCTTTGGGCTCGGTTTGGGTGGTTAAGTATAATCCCCGTGCAGCTGCTATGGCGCCCCATTCGTCGGTTCTTAGCTCAAAGCCTTCGCCACGCTGCGCT
>NZ_LZHM01000009.1:0-2797 GCF_001690875.1 Gilliamella sp. wkB18 | reverse complement strand
TTCACAGGGATGGGAAGCTTATTAATTAGATTGATTGTTATTATTCTTTTCTTTATATGTGTATTGATAGCAAATTCTGGATTAGTTGCTGTACTTTTTGCTATATTTTATTTTGATACCTATAAAGCACTATTTATTTTTTTATTTTTTGTGTTTTTAATGTGCAGTCAAATATTTATTCAATTTTTTCTTACTTTTTTATTCTGTCCTGAAGATTGTCCTGTTCGCTTTAACCGTAAAACAGGTAAGGTTTATATTTATGACCATTTTCTGTTATATTGTGGTTCATGGGGTACCTTTACTCGCTCGCCCTTTAGAGCCAAAGAGATCAGTGTTAAAGAGTTTAATTGGGCAGATATCCAAGGATGTATGACCTCAGTATCAGTTCCTATTGCTAGTGGCGGAATGGTTAGAAGCTATCGTCTAGAATGTGTGGTATGCGAGCCTAATACCACTAAAGTGATTGACCACTTTCTGTTGGCGGGCAGTACCAGTTTAGGTTATAACGAATGGATGTGGATAAATAGCTATATGGCATTTTCGGATAATAATTTGGATGCCGAATTTATGCCAGAAGAAGAATTCACATGGCCAATCAAAGTCAAGTGGCCAGAAGAAATCGACAAAAAATCCAAAGCTAGCTCGCTTGAAGAGTATCAAAAAATAGATGCCGAATATAAAAAGTTAGGAAATAAATAATGCCATCCAAATACCAACCGCAAGTTTCCGCATGGCGCGAGGATTTGCATAAAGGAATATATACAACAAAATCACATTTAAGTAATAATAAAAAATTACGTTATGCTAATGATGATTATTGTGAGCTTTCTCGGCGGTTCACAGGGATGGGAAGCTTATTAATTAGATTGATTGTTATTATTCTTTTCTTTATATGTGTATTGATAATAATTTCTGGATTAGTTGCTGTACTTTTTGCTATATTTTATCTTGATACCCATAAAGCACTATTTATTCTTTCATTTTTTTTACTTTTAATATCCAGTCCAATATTTATTCAATTTTTTCTTACTTTTTTATTCTGTCCTGAAGATTGTCCTGTTCGCTTTAACCGTAAAACAGGTAAGGTTTATATTTATGACCATTTTCTGTTATATTGTGGTTCATGGGCTACCTTTACTCGCTCGCCCTTTAGAGCTAAAGAGATAACCGTTAAAGAGTTTAATTGGGCAGATATCCAAGGATGTATGACCTCAGTATCAGTTCCTATTGCTAGTGGCGGAATGGTTAGAAGCTATCGCCTAGAATGTGTGGTATGCGAGCCTAATACCACTAAAGTGATTGACCACTTTCTGTTGGCGGGCAGTACCAGTTTAGGTTATAACGAATGGATGTGGATAAATAGCTATATGGCTTTTTCTGATAATAATTTGGATGCCGAATTTATGCCAGAAGAAGACTTTACTTGGCCAATCAAAGTCAACTGGCCAGAAGAAATCGACAAAAAATCCAAAGCCAGCTCACTTGAAGAGTATCAAAAAATAGATGCCGAATATAAAAAGCTAGGAAATAAATAATGCCATCAAAGTACCAACCACAAGTCTCATGTTGGCGCGAAGATTTGCACAAAGGTGTATATACAACGCAATTGCCTTTAACTAATAATAAAAAATTACGTTATGCTAATGATGATTATTGTGAGCTTTCTCGGCGGTTCACAGGGATGAATCCGTTTCTTCGTATGTTAATGATAATTATTGCTTTCCTAATAATTTTATTATCAATTTTGGGGTTTTATATGGTAATACGTGATATTGTTGTTGGCGAAGAAGATAGTCTCATGTTTTTACCTTTTAATTTTGTTGTAATATTGATAATTCAGCTCTTTCTTCAGATGTTTTTGAATATTTGTTTTGCTCCTGAAGATTGCCCAATCCGTTTTAATCGTAAAACAGGTAAGGTTTATATTTATGACCATTTTTTATTGTATTTTGGAGCATGGTCTACCTTTACTCGTTCTCCCTTTAGAGCCAAAGAGATAACCGTTAAAGAGTTTAATTGGGCAGATATTCAAGGGTGTATGACCTCAGTTTCGGCACCGACGGGCAGTGGCGGAATGATTAGAAGCTATCGTCTAGAATGTGTGGTATGCGAGCCTAATACCACTAAAGTGATTGACCACTTTCTACTAGCAGCCTATAGCAGTTTAAACTATTACGAATGGATGTGGATAAATAGCTATATGGCATTTTCTGATAATAATTTGGATGCCGAATTTATGCCAGAAGAAGACTTTACTTGGCCAATCAAAGTCAACTGGCCAGAAGAAATTGACAAAAAATCCAAAGCCAGCTCGCTTGAAGAGTATCAACAAATAGATGCCGAATATAAAAAGTTAGGAAATAAATAATGCCATCAAAGTACCAACCGCAAGTTTCCGCATGGCGCGAGGATTTGCATAAAGGAATATATACAACAAAATCACATTTAAGTAATAATAAAAAATTACGTTATGCGAATGATGATTATTGTGAGCTTTCTCGGCGGTTCACAGGGATGGGAAGCTTATTAATTAGATTGATTGTTATTATTCTTTTCTTTATATGTGTATTGATAGCAAATTCTGGATTAGTTGCTGTACTTTTTGCTATATTTTATTTTGATACCTATAAAGCACTATTTATTTTTTTATTTTTTGTGTTTTTAATGTGCAGTCAAATATTTATTCAATTTTTTCTTACTTTTTTATTCTGTCCTGAAGATTGTCCTGTTCGCTTTAACCGTAAAACAGGTAAGGTTTATATTTATGACCATTTTCTGTTATATTGTGGTTCATGGG
>NZ_LZHM01000008.1:0-3589 GCF_001690875.1 Gilliamella sp. wkB18 | reverse complement strand
TCAGGGTCGATATTGTTGCCATTTTCGTCAAAAATATACAATCGAGGCGCTTTACCGCCTGATGCGTTTTCGTAAATATAGCCAATGCTATTTTGGGCATCGACATTGCCTTGAGCGGCAGCTTTTTCAAACCAACTTAAAGCAATCGGAAAGTTGTTTAATTCATCACGGTACATTGAGCCTAAGTTATATTGTGCTTTAGCCAGTCCCTGAGCGGCCGCTTTTTCAAATAATAGTCGTGCTTTAGTGTGATCCCCTTTTTGGTAAAGCAAATTATCGCCGTAAAAAATTTCGCCCAAGGTGTTTTGGGCAATGGCATCACCACTTTCAGCCAGTTCAGTGCACCGTTGAATATTTGCTTCATTACGTGAAAGTTGGCAAGTGGATTGTTCCAAGGTATGAGAGGCTGAGGTGGTTTGGGTTGTATGATGATCGCCCTTGGCAAAAGCTGATACAGCAAATAAGGCAACAAAAAACCCACATACAGCATAAGAGATTTTTTTCATTTTTCATTCCATTTATAACGATTTTTGATGAATTTTAATATGGTTAACCTCGCTAATTGTATAGCAAAAATCGGTGGTAACAAATTAAAAAAACAAGCAATAAATACCTTAAAAAACCGAAGATCAAAACAAGCAAGATCAATCGCAACACCTTGCAATCATGTTACAAAAACAATTAAAAGCGGATATGATCCGCTTTTAATGCATTCTTAGTTCATCTTCTTCTATCGGTGGGTACCCTGACCATTCATTAGGGTGATTAACCGCCCCCATTTTTAACGCATATTTACGCCATAACTGCGCACGGGGAATATCTTGCTCTTCGCGTTTATAATAGTGACTTAACGACGTTATGATAATGTGATTGCCTTGAATGGCTTTTTTGGTTAAATAACGCTCTTTTAACGTTGATTGTTCGCCAACCGTATTGCCCAGTAATATATCAAAGGTGTCTCTTGGCCAAAGTGTAAAAGCGATAATTCGTGAACCATAGATCATATTTAAATTATAAAAATCTTTTAGATAAAAAAATTTATTGCAAATCAAATCTTCATCACTGGCATGTTTTTTATCACTAATTTTGGAACGATATTTTCTTTCTTGATGTTTTAATTGTGTTCTAAATTTATATTGATTAGACATTATAACCCTAAGGGTATGCCATAAGTTATCATCGGGTTGTAATTGGTAAGCTTGCTCAAGTAAGGTAAAGGCTTTATATTCATCGACTTTGGTACCTAAGCCTTGCATATACATAAACGCTAATGTCCTTATAGCAGGGACAAATTGTTGCTTAGCGGCTTGTTCATAGAGTTTAAAGGCATGATTTTCATTTTTATCAACCCCAATACCAAATAGATAAAAATAAGCCAAATTGGTTTGTGCTAGGGCATGCCCTTGGCTGGCGGCTTTTTGGTACCATTCAATGGCTTTTTGTAAATCAGGCTCGACCCCTTGGCCATATTCACTCAAAGGGTAAACTCCACGGGGATAATATTCAATAGGTAAGCTCATTTTGTCGAATCGGGCAAATTGTGCTTCGATTTTAGGTAGCTCAGGGTCGATATTGTTACCATTTTCGTCAAAAATATACAATCGAGGCGCTTTACCGCCTGATGCGTTTTCGTAAATATAGCCAATGCTATTTTGGGCATCGACATTGCCTTGAGCGGCGGCTTTTTCAAACCAACTTAAAGCAACTGGAAAGTTGTTTAACTCATCACGATACATTGAACCTAAGTTATATTGTGCTTTAGCCAGTCCCTGAGCGGCCGCTTTTTCAAATAATAGTCGTGCTTTAGTGTGATCCCCTTTTTGGTAAAGCAAATTATCGCCGTAAAAAATTTCGCCCAAGGTGTTTTGGGCAATGGCATCACCACTTTCAGCCAGTTCAGTGCACCGCTGAATATTTGCTTCATCACGTGAAAGTTGGCAAGTGGGTTGCTCCGAGGCGCTAGGCATCAAGCGAGTTTGGGTCCCATTGGTATGATGATTGCCCTTGGCAAAAGCCGACATCACAAATAAGGCAACACCAAACCCCAATACCGCATAAGGGATTTTTTTCATTTTCATTCCATTTATAACTATTTTTGATGAATTTTAATACGGTTAACCTCGCTAATTGTATAGCAAAAATACGTAGTAACAAATTAAAAAACAAACAATAAATACCTTAAAAAACCGAAGATCAAAGCAAGCAAGATCAATCGCAACACCTTGCAATCATGTTACAAAAACAATTAAAAGCGGATATGATCCGCTTTTAATGCATTCTTAGTTCATCTTCTTCTATCGGTGGGTACCCTGACCATTCGCTAGGGTGATTAACCGCCCCCATTTTTAATGCATATTTACGCCATAATTGCGCACGGGGAATATCTTGCTCTTCGCGTTTATAATAGTGACTTAACGACGTTATTATAATGTGATTGCCTTGAATGGCTTCTTTGGTTAAATAACGCTCTTTTAGCTTTGACAGTTCGCCAACTGTATTGCCCAGTAATACATCAAAGGTGTTTCTTGGCCATTTTGCATAAATGTGTATTTCCCACCCTTCCTGCATATTTAGGTTATAAAACCCATTAAGAAAATGAAAGCGATCATAGATCCAATCTTCATCGCTCACCTTTTCACGAGCACTATTATATTGGGAGCGATATTTGGTTTTTTGGCGCTTCAATTGAGTATTAAAGTCATATCGATTAGACATTATTACATCAATCAATTGCCATAAGTTATCATCGGGTTGCAATTGATAGGCTTGCTCAAGTAAGGTAAAGGCTTTATATTCATCGACTTTGGTACCTAAGCCTTGCATATACATAAACGCTAATGTCCTTATTGCAGGGACAAACTGTTGCTTAGCGGCTTGTTCATAGAGTTTAAAGGCATGATTTTCATTTTTATCAACCCCAATACCAAATAGATAAAAATAAGCCAAATTGGTTTGCGCTAGGGCATGCCCTTGGTTGGCAGCTTTTTGGTACCATTCAATGGCTTTTTGTAAATCAGGCTCGACCCCTTGGCCATATTCACTCAAGGGGTAAACTCCGCGGGGATAATATTCAATAGGTAAGCTCATTTTGTCGAATCGGGCAAATTGTGCTTCGATTTTAGGTAGCTCAGGGTCGATATTGTTGCCATTTTCGTCAAAAATATACAATCGAGGCGCTTTACCGCCTGATGCGTTTTCGTAAATATAGCCAATGCTATTTTGGGCATCGACATTGCCTTGAGCGGCAGCTTTTTCAAACCAACTTAAAGCAATCGGAAAGTTGTTTAATTCATCACGGTACATTGAGCCTAAGTTATATTGTGCTTTAGCCAGTCCCTGAGCGGCCGCTTTTTCAAATAATAGTCGTGCTTTAGTGTGATCCCCTTTTTGGTAAAGCAAATTATCGCCGTAAAAAATTTCGCCCAAGGTGTTTTGGGCAATGGCATCACCACTTTCAGCCAGTTCAGTGCACCGCTGAATATTTGCTTCATCACGTGAAAGTTGGCAAGTGGGTTGCTCCGAGGCGCTAGGCATCAAGCGAGTTTGGGTCCCATTGGTATGATGATTGCCCTTGGCAAAAGCCGACATC
>NZ_LZHM01000007.1:0-5490 GCF_001690875.1 Gilliamella sp. wkB18 | reverse complement strand
AAGAAGAATTATTCAGTAGACCAAATAAATTCTACTTCTCTGTCACATGGTAAAATTGTTAGAGTAGGGAAATGGGCTTGTTTAACTTGCCTGTTTCCTTCCTCACCCAATCATTCCCGAAGAAATGACCACAAAAGGATTAGCCAACATCTTACGATGAAAGACCAGTTAGAAGTCTGCACCCTTTCGGGTTAGGTCATGTTTCATACCCTATATCAGCCATTACAGCCAATCATTCGCTTTCTCTAACCTCCCTTACCTGCACCCCCAACAGTATCGCTTGCGCTCTACCTGCCTTTCGGCGGAAATACAGGCTTACCAAGTTCCATTATTATCACATAAATAGTTAAGATGCTGCCTGTTCGCCGATAGTGTTTATGATGACGTATCCCCAATGTAAAAAGAGATATCCCACTATATACCTTTTTGGTTAGAGCTTGTCAGTAGCTTAAGCTCTTTACAATTCACGACGTTTATCAGCAATTCACTTACGTTCATCTTTCTATTTAGCCTAGCCCCTCATGACATGCTACTTGCCATTACTTAATGTTACCTCACGATACGCATTAACCTTGCTATTCCTCAAGGGGGTACATTGTTAGGAAGCTCCATACCAGACCGTTGCCAATCTCGCACTATCCCTAGGCTACTGTTAGTCATATAACAGGTTGACTCATATTTTATATAACATAGTGCCTATAAAATATGCCAACAATGATAATAACAGCTTGTGCACTTATTTAACTTCACAATAGGTCAATTCTAGCTTAAACTATATGCTGATGGGTTCTTTCGTTTCCTTGGTCAATTCAATAATTTCTTATTGAATACCTTGGAAATTCCAGAATATCAGATATGATTAATTGAATTGTCCAAAGAATTAGTTCTTTAAATATATGAGATTTGTCTCTCACAGACTAAAAATTATTCTTTACCGAATATAGGTTACACAATATCCTTTCGGACATGTGTAACGTCCTACTCAGATATTGTGAAGGGTAGCTAATTAAAGTTGTTCACTTTAATAGCCCACCTAACTTTATTGAATAAAATCAATAAGTTAGGTGCCATAAGCACGCCCTTGTCGCACTTACATAGATTGTGTAAAAGTACGTGAAATTACGTCTTTCTGTTGTTCTTTAGTTAACGAGTTGAAGCGTACTGCATATCCAGAAACACGAATTGTCAATTGTGGATATTTTTCAGGGTGCTCCATTGCATCTAATAATGTTTCACGATTTAATACGTTAACATTCAAGTGTTGACCGCCTTCTACTGTCGCTTCGTGATGAAAATAACCATCCATTAAACCTGCTAAATTACGTTTACGTGCATCATCATCTTTACCCAATGCATTTGGAACGATAGAGAAAGTATATGAAATACCATCTTTAGCATAAGCAAATGGTAATTTAGCAACGGATGTTAATGAAGCTACCGCACCTTTTTGATCACGCCCATGCATTGGATTAGCACCAGGTCCAAATGGTGCACCAGCACGACGACCATCAGGAGTATTACCAGTTTTCTTACCATATACAACGTTGGAAGTAATGGTTAATACTGATTGAGTTGGAATTGCATTACGATAAGTTTTAAGTTTCTGAATTTTCTTCATGAAACGTTCAACAAGATCAACAGCAATATCATCAACTCGTGGATCATTATTACCGAATTGTGGATATTCACCTTCGATTTCAAAATCAGTTGCTAAACCATCTTCATCACGAATAGTTTTAACTTTGGCATATTTAATAGCAGACAATGAGTCAGCTGCAACAGAAAGACCAGCAATACCACATGCCATAGTGCGAATAACATCACGATCATGAAGTGCCATTAATGAAGCTTCATAGCTATATTTATCATGCATATAGTGAATTGCATTTAATGCTGTTACATATTGTTTTGCTAACCAATCCATAAAGTGGTCTAAACGAGCAAACACTGTATCAAAATCTAAATATTCATCAGTGATTGGAGTCTCTTTAGGACCAACTTGCATTTTTAATTTTTCATCCACACCGCCGTTGATTGCGTATAGTAGAGTTTTAGCAAGGTTTGCACGTGCACCAAAGAATTGCATTTGTTTACCAACAATCATTGGGCTTACACAACATGCAATAGCATAGTCATCATTATTAAAGTCAGGACGCATTAAATCATCATTTTCATATTGTAATGATGAAGTATCGATAGATACTTTTGATGCAAATTCTTTAAATCCACTTGGTAAGTGCTCAGACCAAAGGATTGTCATATTCGGTTCAGGCGATGGTCCCATTGTATATAACGTATTTAAGAAACGGAAAGAAGTCTTAGTAACTAATGTACGACCATCAACACCCATACCAGCGATAGATTCAGTTGCCCAAATTGGATCACCAGAGAATAACTCATCGTATTCTGGCGTACGTAAGAAACGAACCATACGTAATTTCATTACAAAATGGTCAACAATTTCTTGAGCATCCTTTTCTGTAATTAAGCCAGCTTCAAGATCACGTTGGAAGTAAATATCAAAGAAAGTCGACGTACGACCTAATGACATTGCAGCACCATTTTGTGATTTAACCGCAGCTAAATAACCAAAGTAAGTCCATTGGACAGCTTCTTGTGCAGTTTTAGCTGGTCCTGAAATATCGTAGCCATATTTAGCAGCCATTTCTTTAATTTGACCAAGTGCTCGATGCTGTTCTGCAATTTCCTCACGACGTTGCATAGTCATTGCTAAATCAACGCCATTTTCAAAATCAGCTTGTAATGAATTGAATTGTGCAAATTTATCTTGCATTAAGTAGTCAATACCATAAAGAGCAACACGACGGTAGTCACCAATAATACGACCACGACCATAAGCATCAGGAAGACCAGTGATAACTCCTGATTTACGACAACGAAGAATATCTGGAGTATAAATATCAAAAACACCTTGGTTATGAGTTTTACGATATTCCGTGAAGATTTTTTTAACTAAAGGATCAAGTGTTCTATTATAAGCTTTACAAGAATTCTCGATCATTTTGATACCACCAAACGGGATAATTGCGCGTTTTAGTGGTTTTTCAGTTTGTAAACCAACAATTTTTTCTAAATCTTTTTCTATATAACCTGCATCATGAGCGGTAATTGTAGAAATAACACTTGTATCAAAATCCACAGGAGCATGGGTAGCATTTTCAACTTTAATGCCTTCCATTACTTTATCCCATAACTTAGTAGTTGCTTCAGTTGCTCCCGCTAAGAAAGACTCATCACCTTCATATGGCGTGTAGTTCTTTTGAATAAAATCGCGGACATTAACATTATTTTGCCAATCACCATCTTTAAATCCTTTCCAAGCAACTGCTTGTACTTCGTTTAAATTACTCATAATTTTCACCTCAGGTTTACAAAAATATTTATTACCCTTTTACATAAGGGTAAATATTACAAAATCAATGTGGTTTACGTAAATATAAAAACCAATAAGGTAGCGCCACTGCTAAACCACCTAAAATATTCCCAATTGTCACGGGAATTAAATTATTTAAAACAAAATGCTCAACTGTTAAATCTTTAAATGCTTCTGGTGCAACACCAATTAATTGCCAAAACTCAGGAGAAGCAAAATGATTAATCATAATTCCCATTGGGATCATAAACATATTTGCAATACTATGCTCAAAGCCACTAGCAACAAACATTGCAACTGGTAAAACCATAATTAACATTTTATCAATTAGGCTACGACCTGCATAACTCATCCAAGCTGCTAAACAAACCATTAAATTAGCTAGTAAACCAAGAAAAACTGCTTCAATAAAACTATGGTGTAATTTATGATCAGCGGTTTGTAAGACGTTCAATCCCCACAATCCATTGGCAACCATATATTGACCAGAAAGCCAAATTATTACAACAAACAGTATAGCACCAATAAAATTACCAATATAGACTAAAACCCAATTACGAATCATTTTCATCCAACTAACTTTATGAGTCATTTTAGGCAAAATAGTTAAAACAGTTGAAGTAAAAAGATCAGCACCACAACAAACAACTAGCATAAGTCCTAATGAGAAACAAATACCACCGACTAATTTTGCTAAACCAAAAGCAACAGTCGCTGTACCTGTAGTTACAGTAATATAAAATACAAAAGCAATAGAGATAAACACACCGGCCATTATTGCAGATAAAACTGTGCTACATGGGTGTTTATTTACTTTGTAATTGCCAATTTCCTCAGCAATTTGTGTCATTTGTGCGGGGGAATAAGAATCCACAAGTTTATCGATACTCAAACTAACATCCTCAAAAAAACTAGGGTTTTATGAGGCGCATAGTATACTCCAAATTCACATCAAATCACCATTTTTTAATTAAAAAAATCGAACTAATATCAACCATATGTTTTTATTTAAAATTTATTCTCCATTTTTCATCATTATTTGTTAGTAAACGATTATGTTTGTGTAAAGGATACCTTCATATGCGGAATAAAAATTAATGCAGAATAAGTTTTAATAAAAAATATCTCACTCTTTTCCGAAACAACAGGAAAAGAGTGAAAACAAAAGGATATAAACAATTATGTTTAACTTTAACACTGCTTCAAATGTAGATATCCATATCCACATTTATTCGAATAACCCCATATTACTATGGGCTACTCTTCTTTAAAAACCATGAAATCAACTTTACTTGGTAAGCCTGGTGATACCCTTACTACCTTAGGATTACGACCACTAACACGGTATTCCTTCGGTAAGCTTCGTGGATCGAGTTTGATAACAAAGTTACCACCACGTTCCCAACGTCCACCCGATACATCGACTAAATGGTAACGCCCATGTGCATCAGTTGTGATAATCTCTCCTCGCACCGTGATTAATTTCACGCCACCAAGTCCTTCCTCACCTTCGTCTTGCACTCCATTACCATTTTTGTCCACAAACACTTTACCAAAAATTAATGCATTATCAAATAATGGGTCTGACGTCACTGTCACTGTTGCTTGAGCTATATTTGACACCACCTTACCTGTTAAGGAATTTAATGCCATTGCTGTGTTCGTATACTCACCTTGAGTTACACCTGAACCCACCACTAACATATAGCTAATCACCATTTCACCATTACCCGATAAACTTACCTTGTCATACGTCACCGTTCTGCCACCTTTCGGATCCATCACTTTCTTACCGTTAACTCGTGATGAACCATTAACAAATTTAAAGCCCGCAGGTAAAATATCTTTAATTTTGATATTTGCTGGTTGTGCTTTATTGTTAATTACTTTAAGAGTATACGGCACTATATCACCCACCACCACATTGTCTTTTAACGCTGTTTTGATGATAGTGATATCTGCATCCGAGGCACGGTAGCCCAAAGCCATATCATTCACCTCAACGCTCGTGAAAGTAATAGACTTCTCTTTTAATGCTACCGGTATCGTATGTGCACCACCCACGCCATTATACGTCACTGATGACGGCGGCGCTG
>NZ_LZHM01000006.1:0-3062 GCF_001690875.1 Gilliamella sp. wkB18 | reverse complement strand
TTTTTTAAATTATTAGAATGAATAGTTCAAACCTATTTGCGCACCAAGTTGACGGTAGTTGTTGCTACCAAATCGGCTGTCTAATTGAGCATAGCTACTGAGGGATTTGGTTAAATTACCATTCACACCCACTTTTAATTCAATATAATTTTTACTCATGTCTGACTCAACATGTTTACCATTAATTTTTGCTTCCGGTGAAGAAGAATCATACAACCAGTTGGCTTCTATAAATGGTAATACTCCATAGCCTTCTTTAGTGCTTTGACCATAGAATCTTGCACCTAAACGCATTTGTACTCCATCACCATTAACATTACTTACTTCGCCTTGTGTGCCTAACTTAAAGTTGTGGCTGTCTGACCAGGTATAGCCTAACTGAGCATGTGGTTCAAGTAACCAATTCTTAACTAAACCTTCATGAAGAACTAAACCATAACCAGCTTCCGCTGATACTGTAATTGCCTTCCCATTATAATGACTTGAGAAGTGTCTTATTTCCGACAAATATGTTGAATTGTTATTTTTAAACCAGCTGTATTGAGCCCAAGTATCAACATATAAACCTGCGCCATTTACTTGGTCATTCCAATTACCATAAACACCTAAGTTATAACCAGTAACTCGTCCGTCCCCTTTACGTACGCTGTGTTTTTGATTGGTATCTGTTGAACTATGGCCATAACCACCATAAACACCAACTTTAAATTGCTCTTGTGATAATACATCCACACCCATTTCTATTACTGAGGTTCGAATGTTTACTGATTGTTTGCCTCCAAATAAATCACTTTGTGCGCGGTTATATTTGTAACTCATCCAAACATTTGATTCAGGTACATAAATTGAAGTATCTCTATCATGTGCACTGTGACGGAACATATTTAACGACGCCATATGATTGGCAAAAACTGAACCTGCAACAGGCGATTTATGGACATTTGAAAATGCATTAGTGTATTTTATTAATAAACGACCATAAGCATCCCAATCAAAAACGTAATCCAAAGCACTATCTGGTTTTTCTATAACATGCCATTCTGATTCGTCATCTCCATTAACTTCAACAAAATCTATTATTTCACCTTCTTCAATATTTTTGCCGTTAATTTCTACAATATTAATATTTGTCTTACCAGTTGCGTTACCCGTTACTACCATTTTATCTGATTGTTTTTTTGCAACATCGGCATAGATATTTAGCTGACCATTTTCACCATGGTAATCTCCATTTACTGTTAATACTGTATTTGCTGAATTTTTACCTAAATCAATAGTTCCAGCATTAACTACATTACCGACTGTTTGATTATGATTATTTAAATTTAATGAACCACCTTTACCAATATTGTAATCAGAATTAGGGCTAAATACATTTTCACCATTTGCATTCAAAGAACCACCGGTTATATTGGTTTTTCCTTTATAAGTATGTTTACCATTAACAAAGTTATCGCCTGAAACAACGTTAACGTTACCTTCACCGTCAATATCCCATAGTACTTGATAATCTTTATCGGTATGGTTAAAATTTAATTCGCCATCATCTTTTAAAGTGATAATAGGTGTATCAATCGTACCTGCTTTTTCTGCTGCTTTACCAACAGCACCACCGATATTTACTGCACCACCTTTTTCGATAAGTATACCTTCATTATCACCATTAGCATCATCTTTGACTTTCATGGTTGCATTATTAGATACAGTTATCTCACTTGTTAAATCAGTTTTGGTGTGATTAAACACTTTTACTTTTTTCGTGGCATTTAATTGTGACCCTTCACCATCAACTAAAATTTTACCATGTCTAACAATTAATTCTTTATAAGCGTCTCCATCTTCAACATTCAGACTTCCGCCATTAGTAATATTGATTTCACCATAACCTTTCTTGTTTGTATTTTGAGTTCCAAGCCTCAGACCTGTAGAATTGAAAGCAGAGCCTTGGCCATCAATATTTATGATTGCATTTCCATCTTCATTACCTATAAATGTACCTCTAGAAGAATTAACTACGCCTCTATCAAGTATATTAATTACAGCATTACCATCATTAGCTATACTTATATCATGACGTTGACTTAATACACTACCGTTACCTGATATAGTTACTTTTGCATTAGAGCTACTGTCATACGCAACACTCGTTGAAGCCCATCCAGTATTTGTAAAAGTGCCGCCGTTTGTGATTAAAATATCAGCATCGCCCCCCCCCCCTAAATAAACACTACCCACAGTACTGGTAAGATGCCCATTATCAAGTATTAATTTACCTGAACTTCCTTCATTTTTCCCTACCATAATTCTCTGCGTTGTAAGTGAACCTTGATCACTAATAGTCAAGCTTCCTATACCATCCATACCTACAAAATGTTGATCATTGCTCACCCCACCTTGAATTGTTCCAGAGCCGTCACCTTTTATTGTTTCATCCGATTCTATTGGTATTATTGCCGCTAAAGCACCACCTGCAATAAATGTTGATATAGCACCTACTACAGCTGTTTTAATTAGTAAAGATTTTGCTTTTTTTCCTCTACCTTTAGCTAATTCAGATACAGCCAGGCATTTTCCCTGCCGATTTTTTATAACTTTATAAATTTTATTCATTTACTTTTCCCTTTCTGTTCTTAAAATTAAACATAATTTCTGATAACAGCAAAAATTATGCGACCCACATTATCGAATGAATTAATTAATCAATCAATATCTAATTGGTCATTCTTGACTTTAAAATAACCTGATTTAACTCTTTGATTAAATTAACATCAAACAGAAGGAACACTTAATTACTTATATGCTTCATTTGCTCAGTAACAAAGCTTCATTAATCATGATAATGTCAGAGATAATATTAATTATTATTTTAATTAGATAAGTTATTTAATATAGATAAAAAAACAGCACCAATTAAGTGCTGCTTTTTTTTATTGAGTTTTTTTAAATTATTAGAATGAATAGTTCAAACCTATTTGCGCACCAAGTTGACGGTAGTTGTTGCTACCAAATCGGCTGTCTAATTGAGCATAGCTACTGAGGGATTTGGTTAAATTACCATTCAC
>NZ_LZHM01000005.1:0-65640 GCF_001690875.1 Gilliamella sp. wkB18 | reverse complement strand
TTTTATTAAATTAATTTTTTATTTGCTGAACATAAAACAGGCTTAAACATCTTTCTTTGTCAGATAAATTAAACGCAAAATGTCTTTAATATAGTTAGGATTAATGACGTTATTAAAAATCTCAATTAAGATATAAAAAGTTCTTTAAAAACTCTACAACTTTAATTGGCTGATTCAGATCAAGTTCTTTAATGGAAGAATTTAATGGTTCGTCACATGCAATAGCTATCGTAAACTGATCCATATAAAGTGGCTTTTGAATTGTGCTTCTATGGCAGATAATTTTGGGTATATTTTCTTCTTTAAATCCTTCCACTAATATAATATCAACATTAGTAAACTGATTAATCAGCATTTGTAAATCGGTTGGATTATTGGGTGTCTCTTCAATTAATGCATAACGATTATCACATGCAATAATTGTTTGTGATGCCCCTGCTTTACGCAGTTCATAGCTATCTTTACCCGGAATATCTACTTCAATATTGTGGTGAGCATGCTTTAATATACCAACTTTGAAATCTTGTTTAATCAATAATGGGATGATTTTCTTTAGTAATGTTGTCTTACCGCTACCACTGTAACCACTAATTCCAATAATTTTTCTATTGTTCATAAACGCTCTGCCTTAACATGTTATATTGTAGTAAAATTGATATTACATTATTTTATACAAAATGGTTTGAATAAAGGTAATGATATGTATGATTTTTTGAATGATTATAACCAAACTATGCATCCAGATTTACTTAAAGACTTTATTGATATTACTCATAAAAAATTAAGTGGCTATGGGTTAGATTATTACTGTGAACAAGCAAAAGATAATATAAAAAAAACATTAAAATCACCTTATGCAGACATTCATTTTATGCATGGTGGAACTATTACTAATTTAACGGTAATTTCTCATATTTTAAGACCCTATCAAGCTGTAATTTCAACTGAAAGTGGACATATTAATGTGCACGAGGCAGGTGCAATCGAGGCAACAGGGCATAAAGTACTTACTGTAAAAACAGAAGATGGAAAATTAACACCTGAATTAATTAAGCCAATTTTAAAACACCATAGTGATGAGCATATGGTACAACCTAAGTTAATTTATATCTCAAATACGACAGAACTTGGCACAATTTATAGCAAACAAGAACTCAAAAAGTTATATCAGTTTTGTCAAAATAACCATCTCTATCTTTATTTAGATGGAGCACGGTTAGCAATGGCATTAGCGTCAAAGGATAACGATATAACCTTTCCTGATTTAGCTAAATATACAGATGTATTTTATATAGGCGGTACTAAAGTAGGGGCTTTTGCTGGTGAAGCGCTGGTATTTAATAACCTGTCGATTAATCAAGGCTTCCGATTTAGTATGAAACAAAAAGGAGCAATTCTTGCTAAAAGTTGGATTGTTGGTGTACAAATGAATACCCTGATGCAAAATAATCTATATATTAAACTTGGCAAACAAAGTAATGACATGGCCGATAAGCTAAAAACACTATTTGAAAATGCAGGTTTGACTTTTAAAGCTAAACCACAAACTAACCAGTTGTTTGTCAATTTTCCTAATAAAGTTGCGAAAAAAATATTGGATTATTACTCAGTCGATAATCTTGGGCAAACAGACAATAAACATATTTGTTTAAGATTTTGTACTTCATGGGCAACCCAAGATGCAGAAATAGATAATTTCGCTAAACAGATGAAAAAATGGATTAAATAAAATTGTAATATTTAATCTATTAACTTATCAATACGTCTATTTGATTTACCTTTTCAAGCATTTGTGGCGTATTGATATTGATAAAACAAGTAGAATTATCACTAAAATCAACCGCAATAGCATTGATTTCTTCTAGAAACAACATTAGTTTACGCTCACCTTTTTCTAAGAAAGCTTTAAGCGGGGCTAATACTACTTTATGAATCAATAAAATGGTTGGGTGGTTATATTCATTATCAAATGGATAAATAGCTTTATGAGTATCTATATGTTTTCCTAAACGTAGGATTAAATCATTGGGTAAATAAGGGGTATCACAACTAACAAATAAATTCCAATCAGTTGTACTATGCAATAACCCACTATAGATACCTGCGAGTGGCCCTAAATTACCCGATAAATCATCAGAAAATATAGGATAACCAGCAAGTTGGTATTGTGTAAAATGTCGATTACAGTTAATCATAATCAAATCAACTTGAGGTTTTATACGGTCAATTACGTGCTGATAAAGTGGTTTTCCCTTTAATAACAATAAGCCTTTATCTTCCCCCTGCATTCTTGTACTTCTTCCTCCGGCTAAAATGATCGCAGTAATGGACAATTTTTTCATGAATTATTTCTCTTTTTACATTGCGAAAAAACAAAATAACATTACTATATAACAAAGTTATTTCAAGTTGCAGAAAATAATTTTTTTTTAGATATATGTCTAAAGTAAATTATCACCTTCAACACTGTTAAAGGCTTAAAAAAGGTATTGATTATGAAATGTCATCGTATTGATGAAGTAATGGAGCTATTACAGCCAGCTTGGGAAAATGATTCTGATTTTAACTTATTACAGTTTTTAGATAAGCTTGGGCAAGAAGCTGGTTTTGAAGGCGAATTAAAAGATCTTAGTGATGAAGTTTTAATTTATCATTTAAAAATGCGCGGTTCGGATAAAAATGAAGTTATCCCGGGATTGAAAAAAGATTATGAAGATGATTTTAAAACCGCGCTTTTAAAAGCTCGCGGGATTATTAAAGAATAAGGAGAATTGTTATATGAAAAAAACGCTCATTGTTATGGGAATATTACTATCATCTGCAAGTAGTTTTGCAGAAGAAACAAAAAAAGAATTAAAATCTGAAGCATTACAAACAGTAGCCATTACAACTTCATCAGCACCAATTGAAGCAGGTAAACAATATATTACATTACCTACTTCCCCATCACCCGATAAAGAAGTGATCGAGTTTTTTTCATTTAATTGCCCTAGTTGTTTTAGATTTGAAACACAATATCATGCTACCAAAATTATTGATGATAGTTTACCTGAGGGTATAAAAATTAAACGTTATCATTTAGAAGATTTTGGTCCACTGGCAAAAGATCTTGCTCAAGCATGGGCGATTTCAAATATACTTGGTATTGAAGATAAGGCATCACAAGCCCTCTATTATGCAATCCAGAAAGATCATTCAATAAAAACGGCTGATGATATCAAAACTGTTTTTGCTAAGTTAGGGATTGACGGTGAAACTTATGATAAAACTAAAAACAGCTTTTTAGTAAAAGCTTTTATGGCACAGCAGGCTACTGCTATTAAAGAGCTACAACCAAAGAGCATTCCGACAGTTATTGTAAACCGTAAGTTTTACATTAACACACAAGGGCTTGATTCTTCAAGTGAGGAAGCATTTATAAAAGATTACGCTAGAGTAACATCGTTTCTTATTGGCTTAGATCCAAATAAAAAATAAAAGAATATTCAAAACAAAAATAGTTTACTTTGTTAATGATTATCCTTGATATTGAGCTGTTCTTGAAAGCCATGCTCATATTAGAAAAACTCATTATCCAATGATAACATTAATATTTATTTCATTAAAAATTTAAATCCCTTTATACAATCATATAATACAAAGGGATTTAAATTTTATTAAGCTATCATTCACGTTCTAAGGCATAAATAGGATCTAATTGTGCTGCGCGTCTAGCAGGGAAATAACCAAAAATAATACCAATTATACTTGAGAAACTAAATGCCGCTACAATAGCTGTTGCAGAGAAATTCATTGCAAATGATGTAACAACAGAATTAAAAATAAATCCAATAGCAAACGAGAGTATAATACCTATTGTTCCGCCAATTAAACATACTAATACAGCTTCAATTAAAAATTGCTGTAATATGTCACTTGACCGAGCACCAACAGCCATACGTACGCCAATTTCTCGTGTTCTTTCTGCGACCGATACTAGCATAATATTCATCACCCCAATGCCACCAACAATAAGTGAAATGAGTGCAATAGCCGAAACCAAGAGTGTCATAACCCAAGCTGATGAGTTAATGGTTTCTCGTATATTGTCTGAGTTAAAAATAAAAAAATCTTTTGTTCCATGTCGTTTTAACATAATTTGATTGATAGCTTGTTCTGCAATTGATAAATCGACATTATCTTTAACCCGTACTGTGATGCTTTTTAACGAAGTTTGACCCACCATACGATTAATCACAGTGGTATAAGGTAACCAAATATTCAAGTTTTCATTACTACCAAACCCTTGTTGTTGTTTAGTGGCAACGCCAATGATTCTTACGGGTAATTGACCGGCCATTAAAATTTTTCCAATAGGGTTTTGATCTGCAAATAGTCGCTTAACGGTATTTTCATCAATTACTGCATCTTGTGCTGAAGTAATAATACTTGTTGCATCAAACGATTTTCCTTGAGAAATCGTATAACCACGAACTGCAAAGAATTGCTCTCCAACACCATTTACTGTTCCTGTCACAGCTAAATTGTTAATTCGAAAATAAACACCCGTAGAAAGGTTTGGCGTGGTGCTGTGAACAAAACTTTGTTGAGCCAAAAAATCGGCATCAGATGAGCGTAATGTAGTAATTTTATCCGCATTACGATCACCAAATCCCGATCCTGCATAGATTTCTAACGTGCTAGTTCCTAACGAGTTAATGTTAGATAAAATTTTTTGCTTTGTACCTTGTCCTAATGCAACAACAGAGACTACCGAGGCAATACCAATAATTATGCCTAACATGGTTAAAAAGGTCCGTAATCGCTGCGAACGCATTGATAACATAGCCATTTTAA
Organism: Gilliamella sp. wkB18; assembly: GCF_001690875.1. Classification (NCBI taxonomy): domain Bacteria; kingdom Pseudomonadati; phylum Pseudomonadota; class Gammaproteobacteria; order Orbales; family Orbaceae; genus Gilliamella; species Gilliamella sp. wkB18. The sequence goes on along the minus strand of NZ_LZHM01000005.1, from coordinate 60,804 downwards.
AAGCATCTCGAAAACGGTAATATTTTGCCAGTAGATTATCTTGAGTTCTGGTTGCTTCGATTTGCTTAACTTGCCGATTATCATTTTGTTCAGATTGATAATTAAGGTTAATAGAATCAGAAATGATATTACCGTCACTAATTTCAACAATCCTTTGGGCACTTTGGGCAATATTTGAATCGTGGGTAACAATAATAACTGTGTGACCTTGTTGATGTAATTCTTGTAATATAGCCATTACTTCTAAACCACTTTTGCGGTCGAGTGCTCCTGTTGGTTCATCAGCTAAAATGATTTGTCCACCGTTAATTAAAGCTCTAGCAATACTGACTCGCTGTTGTTGCCCTCCAGATAACTGGTTAGGTTTGCTGTCTATTTTTTCGGCAAGACCTAATCGTGTTAAAATTTCGTTCGCTCTTTTTTGACGTTGTTCATTGGTAACACCAGCATAAATAGCAGGGATTTCTACATTGCCTTGTGCGGTTAATGCATTTAATAAATGGTAACGTTGAAAGATAAAACCAAAATGCTCACGGCGTAATTGAGCTAACTCATCAGGTGACAATTGACTTGTTGTGCGCCCTCCAATGGAATAAGTGCCTAAGGTCGGTTTATCTAAACAGCCTAGAATATTCATCAAAGTGGATTTACCCGATCCTGATGCACCAATAATCGCCACCATTTCACCCGCATTAATTGTCAGATTTATGCTTTTAAGAACCTGTATGGTTGAATCGCCTGCTGGAAATTCACGAACAATATTCTCAAGCTTAATAAGAGGTATATTATTGACCATATTAGAATCGAATCCTTGGGGCTCTTGCATTATTAACACCTAGTGAAGCACCATTAGTGCCACTGACCACAACCATATCACCCTCTTTAATCCCCGATTTTATTTCAACATTGACATTATTATCGATACCCAAAGTAACTTCGTGTTCTTCGATATCATTATGTTTATTTAATAGGTAAATAATGGCTTTATTATTACCTAATTTTTTTTGAATTGCTTGAGATGGAATGGTTAGTACATCTTTTGCCTCAGACAAGACAATATAAACTTGCGCTGTCATTGAAATTCTTAAAACATGGTCAGGATTATCTACATCAAATAGTCCATTATAATAAATTGCGCTTTTTGTTGTTGATAATGAGCTTGACGAGGTTGTTTCGGTATTAATTGAGTCAGGTGCAGGCTCTATAGCCCTTAGTGTTAAACCATCAAAACGTCTATTAGGTTGACCTAAAATGGTAAAGTAAACAGGCATTCCTTTTTTTACATTGATCACATCGGCTTCAGAAATTTGCGCTTCAATAGTCATTTTATCAAGCTGTGCGACTTTAACAATAGTTGGTGCACTTTGAACAGAGTTAACCGTTTGCCCTTCATTGACTGGAATTGCAACAATCACTCCATCAATGGGAGAGCGAATTTTAGTATATCCCAAATTAACCTTGGCGGTATCGACAGCAATTTGTGCTTTAACAATATCAGCATCAAGTGCTGCAATATCGGCTTTGATTGCATCAAGTTCGGCTTTTGCCGCATCTAAATCCGATTGAATGCCAACGCCTTTATGAACGAGTTTGTACTGGCGATCATAGGTTAACTGATAGTTAACTAATCTCGCTTTTTTTGCTTGACGTTGTGCCTCTAAACTATTAAGTGAAGCTTCAGATTGTTTTAAATCATTGCTTTGTTTAAGATCGTCAATCTCAGCAATCATATCGCCTTGTTTAACTTCATCGCCCAACTCAACATAAAGTTTTTTAATTTGTCCAGAAACTTGTGCCCCTACGCTAACTTGTTTAAAAGCACTAATAGTACCATCGGCTAATACCGTTTTCTCAATATTACCTTTGGTAACCGGTGAGGTAATATAATTAATCGTCGATTCTGAAGGGGAAATAATTAAATATGCAAAATGTATGATTGCAATAATAATGATTGCCACAACTATATATTTAAATTTAATAAATTTTAACAACCTTTTTCATCCTTTAATTTTTTTGCTATTATGTTAGCATTGTATAGTAATAAATTAGTTGGCATTGATAACTATTCTTAATAAATTGTAATAATTACGAAAATTAACTAGCACAATTTATTTAAAATTTATCTGAAAATCCACATTCAAACTATTAAATTATTATCTATTTAATCAATGATTAAACAATCTTTATTCGGATTTATTTTGTATTGCGCTATAATGGCACAAATTTTTACTAAGTTGATAAAGATAATACAGAAATGGCATTAAAAATAACTAACAAGTGTATTAATTGTGACATGTGTGAACCAGAGTGCCCTAATGAAGCTATTTCAATGGGCTTTGATATATACGAAATTGATTACAATAAATGTACAGAGTGTGTTGGTTATTATGATCACTCAACTTGTCAACGAGTTTGCCCAATTCAAAATGCTATTATTGCAGATCCTGAACATATTGAAACACATGAACAATTGTTAGCTAAATTTAAAGTACTAAAAAATTCTTGAAAATACATTAAATTGATTTCACTTCAACCCGTAGCTCTTTCGGAATTTCAAATGTTATATTCTCTAAACTGCCATTCGTTTCAATTAATGTAGTACAACCTAAGCTTTTTAAATGAGTAATAACTTGTTGTACTAAAATATCCGGAGCTGAAGCTCCTGCCGTAACACCCACAATATGTGCGTTAATTAGCCACTCTTCTTGAATATCAGATGCAAAATCAATTAGGTAAGCTTGTTTACTATTTCGCCTTGCCAGCTCAGCTAAGCGATTAGAATTCGAAGAGTTTTTTGAACCCACAACAAGTACAATATCAGCTTGTGTTGAAAGCTGTTTAACTGCCTGCTGGCGATTAGTTGTGGCATAACAGATATCATTTTTACGGGGACTGCGAATATTAGGAAAACGCTTTTTTAAAGCAGTAATGATTTCGGCTGTATCATCAACTGATAACGTGGTTTGAGTGGTAAAGCAAAGGTTATTTTCGTTTTTTACCTGTAGATTTTGTACATCATCAATTGATTCAATTAAATAGATGCCTCCTTCAGGATTGTTATATTGTCCCATGGTGCCATCAACCTCGATATGACCAGCATGACCGATTAAAATAACCTCCTCACCACGATAACTGGATCTAGCCACTTCCATATGTACTTTGGTTACAAGGGGACACGTGGCATCAAAAACACGGAGTTTACGTTGTTTGGCATCGTCTCGGACCGCTTTAGATACACCATGCGCTGAGAAGATAAGAATAGTATCATCAGGAACTTCACTAATATCCTCGATAAAAATTGCCCCTAATTTTTTTAAGCGATTGACCACATAGCGGTTATGTACAACTTCATGGCGGACATAAACCGGGGCCCCAAAGAGTTCTAATGCTCGCTCAACGATAGTAATAGCACGATCAACACCGGCACAAAAACCACGCGGATTAGCTAAAATAATTTTCATATTACTCAGTCTTTTTGTTTTTTCTAAAACTACTAAGGATAAATAATCCAATACCAATACAAATTGCACAGTCTGCAATATTAAAAGTTGGATAGTGCCAATGACCAAAATTGACATCAAAAAAGTCAATTACAAAGCCATGATACAGGCGATCGAATAGATTACCTAATGCACCACCTAAAATAAGTGATAATGAAAAATTTTCCAATTTTTTGCTACACGAATTACGATATAGCATATGTATAATTGCGGTACTAATAATTAAGGCAATAGTAACAAGCATCTCACGTTGCCCTTCAAAAATACTAAATGCCGCACCAATGTTACGTACATAAGTGATAGAGAAGAAGGGTAAAAGGTTTAATGATTCAAATAGTGAGAATTGATCTATAATTAAAAATTTGCTTGCAATATCAATCACAAAAATCACAATTGTAACAAGTAACCAGTAAAGCCCATTATCTTTTTTCATATAGTCTGCTCATTATTATATTTCCGCCGACGAATTGCCGGCGGAAAATAGGGATATTTCTTACAGCGCTAAATCTTAGCACTATTATCTGTTTTGATTTTTATTATGCAAAATGTCTAACTTCACCATTACCGTGAATGTTTTGTTCACAACGTTTACATAAATGCGTTGTTGGCTCATTGTCTGTTGTATAATGCCAGCAACGAGGACATTTATCACCTTGCGCTTTAGCTAATTCAATTTTAAGACCTTGAATATCACTTTGCACGGCGTTTTCTGGTGCTGTTTGTAACGGTTTTACACTCGCTTGCGAGGTGAGTAAAACAAAACGTAATTCGTTTTCTAACTTAGTTAAGGCGTTAGCAATCGCTTCATCAGCATAAAGCGTAACTGCTGCTTCAAGCGCTCCACCAATTACTTTATCGTTACGACCTTGTTCTAGGACTTTATTTACTTCACTACGAATCGCCAAAATTTGCGCCCAATATTCACTATTTAATGCTTCGCTTTCTGGCAATGTAAATAGTGCTGTATACCACTCATCTTCAAAAACAAATTCTTGTTTATCAGCCATTGGTAAATATTGCCAAATTTCATCAGCAGTGAATGATAAAATAGGTGCAATCCAACGAACCATTGCTTGCGCAATATGATATAAAGCGGTTTGGCAACTGTGACGGGCAATACTATCACTTTTTGCTGTGTATTGACGATCTTTAATGATATCTAAATAGAATGATCCCATTTCGATTGAGCAAAATTGCATAATACGTTGTACGACTTTATGGAAATCATAATTTTCATAAGCTTGAACAATTTGCTCTTGTGCTTCTTTTGCCATACTAACCGCCCAGCGATCAAGGACAACCATATCTTCTGGTTTTACCATATCTTTAGCTGGATCAAAGCCATTTAAATTCGCTAATAAAAAGCGTGCAGTATTACGAATACGGCGATAACTATCGGCAGCTCGTTTGATGATTTCATCAGAATAGTTCATTTCTCCAGAATAATCTGTTGAAGCAATCCATAAACGTAAAATATCGGCACCAAGTTTATTCATTACATCTTGTGGAGTAACAATATTACCAAGCGATTTTGACATTTTACGTCCTTGTCCATCGACAACAAAACCATGTGTTAATACTTGTTTATAAGGGGCTTTATTATCAATTGCTGTTGATAACATTAATGAAGACATAAACCAACCACGATGTTGATCTGATCCTTCTAAGTACATGTCAGCTTCGTGTCCTTCAAATTCAGGTCGAGCACGAACCACTGACGAAAATGTCGATCCTGAATCAAACCAAACGTCTAGCGTGTCAGGCACTTTGCGATAATTTTCTGCATCCGAACCAAGTAGCTCTTTGATATCGGCATCCCACCATGCTTGAATTCCTTTTTGTTCGACTAATTTGGCAACTTTTTCAACCAGTTCTAGCGTATTTGGGTGCAGTTCTTCGGTCTCTTTGTGGACAAATAATGTCATTGGAACGCCCCATGTACGTTGTCGAGAAATACACCAATCAGGGCGATTTGCTACCATGGTTTCAATACGCGCTTGTCCCCAATCTGGAATCCAACGAACTTGCTTAATCTCTTTTAATGATTGCGCCCTTAAACCTTGTTTATCCATGCTGATAAACCATTGTGGTGTTGCACGGTAAATCACCGGTGTTTTATGTCGCCAACAGCATGGGTAACTGTGTTCAATATTTTCAAAATGTAATAATGCATTGTGTTCTTTTAATATTTCAACTACCACTTTATTGGCTTTGAATACAAATAGACCATCTAACCCTGCGCCAGTTCCCGGTAAGTAGCAACCATTACCACCAACAGGATTTGCCACTTCTAGACCATATTTTTGACCTACCATAAAGTCTTCTGTACCATGGCCTGGTGCGGTGTGCACTGCGCCAGTACCCGCATCAATTGTGACGTGATCGCCAAGTACAATAGGTTCATCAAAATCAAGAAATGGGTGTTTGAAGCGTAATAATTCAAGTGCATCACCTTGGCAACTACCTAAGATTTTCCAATCACTGATATTTGCGCGTTTCATCACAGCTTCAACTAAATCAGCAGCTAAAATTAAGCACTCTTTATCATTGATTTGAACTAATTGATATTCAAATTCAGCATTTAAAGCAATCCCTCGGCTAGCAGGTAATGTCCAAGGGGTTGTTGTCCAAATAACGGCATAAATAGTTAAGTTTGTTGTGATGCCAAATTTGTTTGCTACGGCTTGATTATCAACCGCTTTAAATTTTACATCAATGGCTGGCGATGATTTGTCATAATATTCTACTTCGGCTTCGGCTAATGATGACATACAATCGGTACACCAATAGACAGGTTTAGCTCCTTTAACTAAGTGACCATTTTTAATTACTTTACCTAAAGCACGAATAATATTGGCTTCGGTATCGTAATTCATTGTAAGGTAAGGGTTTTGCCAATCACCAAGCACACCCATGCGAATAAAATCAGCTTTTTGTAGTTCAACTTGTGAAGCTGCGTAATCGCGGCAAATTTGACGAAATTCAGCAGATGTTACTTTTACACCTGGTTTACCAACTTGCTCTTCCACTTTTTGCTCAATAGGTAGGCCATGACAATCCCATCCTGGAATATACGGGGAATCATAGCCACTTAAGCTTTTTGATTTGATAATAATATCTTTAATTATTTTATTAACTGCATGACCTATATGAAGTTTTCCGTTTGCATAAGGAGGACCATCATGCAAAATAAAAGCTTTTTTGCCTTTTTTTACTTGTCGGATCTTTTGATAAAGTTCTTTATCGTACCAGTTTTGCAACATAGCTGGTTCACGTTTAGCAAGATCACCTCGCATCGGGAATCCAGTTTCCGGTAAATTCAATGTGTTTTTATAGTCTGTCATGCTGATTTATTCCAGTTAATTTTGTTGATACTAGTTTTTAATTAGTTAATTGTGCACTGATCTTTTTCGCAGTGCAAACATCTAGTGCAATTTGTTGTTTTAATTCTGCTAATGAGTCAAATTTTTTCTCATCGCGTAATTTTTTGATGAACGTTATGTCTAAATATTGTCCATATATATTACCCGAAAAGTCAAAAAGGTTTACTTCAAGTATTGCGGTTTTTCCGTTAATAGTTGGTCTTATCCCAATATTGGCAATACCGTGATAATGCTGATTATTGCAGATATTTTTGACTTTAACGAAATAGACTCCTTGCAGTGCAGGCTTTTTTCGATGCAAGTGAATATTTGCCGTTGGAAATCCCAATTCCCTTGCTAAAGCATTGCCATGGACTACACGACCTTGAATTGTATAATTGCGGCCTAATAGGCAATGAGCCAATTCAAAATCACTATTCAAAAGTGCTTGACGAACAGCAGTACTACTTATACGAAAATTATTCCAAACAAATGTTGGTATGCTTTCTACTACAAAATCATGATTACGAGAATATTGTTCGAGAAGATTGATATCCCCTTTACGTTCAGATCCGAACCGAAAATCATCTCCAATTGTAATATATTTAGCTTTTAACTTATTAATCAACCAATCTTGAATAAAATGATCGGCAGACATATTGGCAAAAGTTTGGGTAAATGGAATAGCAATAATATAGTCAATACCTAATTTTTCAATAAAAATAACTTTTTCATAAAATGAAGTTAAGCGTGACGGCGCATTATCTTGGGCAAAAAACTCTAGTGGCTGCGGCTCAAATAACATCACAACTGAGGGTAAATTTAATTTTTTCCCTTGTTTAATAAGATGATGAATTAATTGCTGATGTCCTAAATGTATGCCATCAAAATTGCCCAGTGTCAGTACACATTGAGTAAATTGATTTTTTAAATTTGCAATGCCTCGGATAATCTTCATGAAAAAAATGCTGTTTATCAATGGTTATATTTATCTTAAATAGCCGAGAATTATACCAATCTTTCTTGAAGATGCACGTACTATAAAGATAGTTTATATTAATGTTTTACTTTTGTTATAAAAATATATCTAGTTTTAAAAAGTGCCATAATTACAACAGGTAAACAATCGTTAACTGCTTAATAATGATTTAAAGCTCGTAAGAATTCTTGTCGGGTACTTGGATTAGTTTTAAATCCGCCACCAAGGGCTGTTGTGGTGGTAATACTGCTAGAATCCTTAATACCACGTGCTTTTACACAATAGTGAGTTGCGTCAATTGAAACAGCAACATTAACTGTTCCGAGTAAAGTTTGTAGTGCAATTAAAATTTGCTGAGTTAACCTTTCTTGTACTTGTGGTCGTTGTGAAAAGAACTCAACAATACGATTAATTTTAGACAATCCAATCACTTTATCTTTCGGAATATAAGAAACCGTTGCTTTACCATCAATTGTGACAAAATGATGCTCACAAACACTGGTTAAAGTGATGTCACGAACGGTTATCATTTCGTCTACTTGCATTTTATTTTCGATTAACGTGATTTTTGGGAAATTTTCATAATAAAGACCTGAAAAGATCTCATCAACATACATTTTGGATACTCGATGCGGGGTTTCTGCCAAGCTGTCATCATTCAAATCAAGTTCCATGAGCTTCATAATTTCACGAAAATGAGCTTCAATTTTGCTTTTACGCTCATGACTATCCATTACTAAACGGCAGGATGGAGTTTCAAGATTTTTATCAGCGAGTGCTTCTTTGACTTTTTGCGCAGCAAGACTTAATTCTGTCATTTATTAAATACTCAAGCAAAAATAGATGGAATATTATATAACAGTTATAGGGCAAGATATAGTTTTTACTTGTGGTTTTATATTGGAACGTATAGTAATCTGAAACTTTTTTACACTATATTATTAGTGATGATAAGAATATTATGGCTAAATATAGGTTATACTGTTCACTATCGTGTTGAATAATGATTGAGTAACTATGATGTCAAACAAAACGCCGATTATCTTAATTGATGGATCTTCTTATCTTTACCGTGCTTTTTTTGCATGCCCACCGTTAACTAATGCCAAAGGTGAACCAACAGGGGCTATTTTTGGTGTGATTAATATGATTCGTAGCTTGCTTAACCAATACAACCCTACGCATATTGCCGTGGTTTTTGACGCTAAAGGTGGCTCCTTCCGTAACGAGATTTATTCTGAGTATAAAGCAACGCGTGAAGCAATGCCTGAAAACCTTCGCCCTCAAATTGAGCCCATTCATACTATATTAAAAGCTATGGGCTTACCTCTACTTTGTATTGAAGGAGTTGAAGCTGATGATGTAATTGGGACATTAGCTAGGCAAGCAGAAAAAGAGAATTTAGAAGTATTAATTAGCACTGGTGATAAAGATATGGCGCAATTGGTCAGTGATAAAATTACACTAATTAATACTATGAATAATGTGGTACTTGATCCACAAGGGGTGATAAATAAATTTGGTGTTCCTCCTGAAAAGATTATTGATTATTTAGCTTTAAGAGGCGATTCATCCGATAACATTCCAGGTGTACCTGGTGTCGGTGAAAAAACTGCTCAGAGTTTATTAGCTGAGTTTGATAGTATAAAAGATATTTATAATCGATTAGATGATATTGAAAAATTATCGATCCGAGGTGCGAAATCATTAAAACAAAAATTAATTGATAATCAGAAAGAAGCTGAACTTTCTTATTTACTAGCAACGATAAAAACTGATGTTAAATTAGATTTTACTAATGACCAACTGATGGTGAGTAATATTGATATTAATGCACTTGCTGAATTATTTGATAATTATGGATTTCATCGTTGGCGAAAAGAGTTAACTACAGGTACTTTTTTAAAACAGCAGAAAAATGCCGTAGTAAATACCACCGATAATTTATCACTATTTTCGGTAGATGAACAGCTAGCTTTTCAGAAAAACAAAGAGGCTGATTATCAATGTATATTAACTAATGAACGGTTAGATGAATGGGTTACAAAATTAACTAATTGTAAGCAATTTTCTTTTGATACCGAGACCGATAGTATAGATCATGTGCATGCTAAATTAGTTGGCATATCACTAAGTGTTATACCTCATCAAGCAGCTTATATTCCACTTGCACACCAATACTTAGGTGCACCCAAGCAGCTATCGTTAGATCAGGTATTAGCTAAATTAAAACCAGTATTTGAAAATCCCAAAATCAAAAAAATCGCCCAAAATGCCAAGTACGATTATAGTGTATTGGCGAATTATGGTATTAAAGTACAAGGGATTGCTTTTGACACTATGCTTGAATCTTACGTACTAAATAGCACAGAACGTCACGATATGGACAGTATGGCAAACCATTACTTAAATTATAAAACAATTACCTTTAATGAATTGACTAAGTTAGATAAAAAACAACTCACTATTGACGAGATTGATGTGGAAAAAACCACGCAATATGCAGCTGAAGATGCTGATATTACTTTGCAATTGCATGAAAAATTATGGCCAGAGCTAGAAAAATACCAAGAATTAACAAAGTTATTTTCTGACATTGAAATGCCACTTGCGATTGTGCTTGCCGAAATGGAAAGAACCGGTGTACTGGTCGATGCTAAACAACTAAATGACTATTCTAATGAATTAGCTAAAAAGCTATTGCAAATTGAAGCAGAATTACAGTTTCTAGCTGGTGAAAAATTTAATCCTGCCTCACCTAAACAGATACAAACTATTCTATTTGATAAACACAATTTACCGATCTTGAAAAAGACGCCAAAAGGAGATCCTTCAACCAGTGAAGAAGTATTAAGTGAACTGGCTAATCAGTACGAACTCCCACGCATGATTCTGTTTTATCGTGGATTAGCCAAATTAAAAAATACTTATACCGATAAATTACCATTGATGATAAGTCCAATCGATCATCGTATTCATACTAATTATAATCAAATTGGTACAGTAACTGGAAGGTTATCGTCGAATGATCCGAATTTACAAAATATTCCAGTTCGTAATGAAGAAGGACGGCGAATTCGCCAAGCATTTATTGCGCCAAAAGGTTATAAAATTATTTCAGCTGATTATTCACAAATTGAACTACGTATCATGGCACATCTATCACAAGATAAAAGCTTACTTAACGCTTTTGCCCATGATAAAGACGTTCACCGCGTAACCGCTAGTGAAATATTAAGCAAACCAGAATCAGAAATCAGCTCTGAAGAGAGGCGGCGTGCTAAAGCAGTTAATTTTGGTTTGATTTATGGAATGAGTGCTTTTGGCTTATCAAAACAGATTAATATAGCCCGTAAAGAAGCGCAGTTTTATATTGATCGTTATTTTGAGCGTTACCCCGGTGTTCAGAAATATATGGAAGAAACTCGCCAATGTGCAGCGGAACAAGGTTATGTTGAAACTTTATCAGGTCGACGTTTATATCTTCCAAAAATTACTTCAACAAATAATATTGAAAAACGTAGCGCTGAGCGAGCAGCTATTAATGCACCAATGCAAGGAACTGCAGCCGATATTATTAAAACAGCCATGATTAAGGTAAGCGAATGGATAAAAAGCTTACCTGTAGGTAATATTAGAATGGTTATGCAAGTACACGATGAGTTAGTATTTGAAGTAAAAGAAGAATTAGTTGAGCAATATAAAGCTCAGATAAAATCAATCATGGAAAATTGCTATCACCTATCTGTACCATTAAAAGTGGATGTCGGTGTGGGTAATAATTGGGATGAAGCGCATTAATCATACTAAACCCGTGCCAAATAAATCAGCCTTAAAAAATAACTAAAGGCTGATTTTATACTTAACCAATTGCTTTAATAAAACTTTTTACAAATTATATATTAACTTTCTAACATGAATCGAACTATTGCCGAAACCTTTAGGCGTGTTAGAATAGGCAACTAAAATGAGTGAATATCAAAATGTTATCCTATTGATTGATATTTTCGAATTAAAAAAGAGCGCAAATCACCGCTTTGTGGTATCAGCTTCGTTTCTGTTTTTATTAGGATTATTTCATGAAAATTAAAACCCGTTTTGCTCCAAGCCCAACTGGCTATTTGCATGTAGGTGGTGCACGAACAGCACTTTATTCTTGGCTATATACTCGTCATGCAAAAGGCTCGTTTGTACTGCGCATAGAAGATACCGATCTTGAGCGCTCAACGCCTGAAGCGATTGAAGCAATAATGGAAGGTATGAATTGGTTAAAATTATCATGGGACGAAGGTCCTTATTATCAAACTAAACGTTTTGATCGTTATAATCAAGTCATTGATGAAATGTTAGCCAAAGGTACAGCTTATCGCTGCTACTGTTCTAAAGAACGTCTTGAAAAATTGCGTGAAGAGCAAATGGCCAAAGGTGAAAAAGCGCGCTACGATGGGCATTGCCGTTGTGCTTCAGTACAACAAGAGCATACTCATGATGAGCCACATGTTGTTCGTTTTGCTAACCCTACTGATGGCACTGTTATTTTTAATGATTTAATCCGTGGTCCAATTGAGATTGCTAATAAAGAGCTTGATGATCTTATTATTCGCCGCACTGATGGTTCACCAACTTATAATTTCTGTGTTGTTGTCGATGATTGGGATATGGAAATTACCCATGTTATTCGTGGTGAAGATCACATTAACAACACACCTCGCCAGATCAATATCCTAGAAGCATTAGGTGCACCAATTCCTAAATATGGTCATGTATCGATGATTTTAGGAGATGATGGACAAAAACTATCTAAACGTCACGGAGCGGTTAGTGTCATGCAATATCGTGATGATGGTTACTTGCCCGAAGCATTACTTAACTATTTAGTGCGTCTTGGTTGGTCACACGGTGATCAAGAGATATTCTCTGTTCCTGAAATGATTAGCTATTTTTCATTAGATGCGGTTAGTAAATCAGCCAGTGCCTTTAATACTGAAAAATTACTTTGGTTAAATCACCATTATATCAATCATCTTGATGCGGATTATGTTGCTCAACATTTAATTTGGCATATGAACCAACAAAGATATGATTTATCAAAAGGTCCAGATCTTATCACTATTATTAAGTTATTTGGTGAACGTTGTAAAACGCTTAAAGAGATGGCTGAATCATGTGCTTATTGCTATCGAGATTTTGAAGATTTTGATGTCGATGCGGCTAAAAAACATTTGCGCCCAGTCGCCAAAGAGCCATTAGAAACAATTAAAGCAAAAATTGAAGCTATTGCTGACTTTGATTGGCAAATTGATAAAATTCACCATGCGATTGAAGCAACTGCAACCGAACTTAATGTTGGTATGGGTAAAGTTGGTATGCCATTACGCGTTGCTGTAACAGGTATCGGGCAATCGCCATCGGTTGATGCTACTGTTTTTGCGGTTGGTAAAACCCGTACTCTTGATCGAATTGATAAAGCACTAGTTTATATTGCTCAACGAGAACAAGCATAATAAGAACAGTATCATTTTATTGCCGGATGATATTGTAATCTGGCAATATCTTTCCTTTGATTAGTTGAGAGTTTAGATATGGCTCGCTTAAAAAAATGCTATTGGGTTTTACTTAGTATTGCACTAATCATTATGCTATTGAGCTTAGGTGTGCGACAATATTGGCTATCATTTAAAGATAAATATCACCTATCAGCAGATTGCCATGGCGTCAGTGTGAACTTTAATGGCTTAGCTATTGATGAAATAACTGTCTCTCAAACATCGCAATACTCACTAATAGCAAAAAAATTACTGATCTCATTGTCGCAGTTATCGGTTGATGAACTCGATATTCATTGGCAATCAGGCGACAAAAAAGTAATAGATGTAGCTCAAAAGGAAATGGTTGAAACGCTTGATCAAAATTTCAACCAAGACACTAGCAAATCCGATATTGATTCGTCATTCCTTTCAACGATACTTTACTGGTTACCATCAAAAATTTATATTAATTCGTTAAGATTTTATGCACAAAATAACGAACAATTTAACGTAAAAGTTGATATCACCAAACAGCAAGAAGCAATACAGTTGGCCATGTCAACCAATAGCCAATATATTGCGAAACTGTCGGCTAATTTGCAATTTAATACAACTGATTCACGTATCGATATACAAAATGGGCTTTTTACCACAACGGTAAACCAATTTGGTATTGAAAATGGGCAACTAACTTTGCCGTTCAATGGTTGGGTTACTCGTAACCAGCTAAATTTATTCAGTTTAAGTAATGCTTCTATTAGTTTAACTAAAGCTAACCTTTCTGATGATCTAATGTTAGCGGATTCAGTTGGTAATTTAATATTTCAAGTTGAGTCTGCCATTCCATTTGACAATAATCAATTATCTGCCACAACACAGCTTGCTATTAATAAACTCAATGGTATTTATAAAAATAGCGAAATAAAATCTGTGACAGGTAATATTAATCTTGTTGTCAAGAATAATCAGTTTACTCTTTCAAGTCCAGCACTGAGTATACAAGAAGTCAATATGGGACTATCTCTTGAAAAGATCAAATTAACTGGAGAGTATTTTGCTTCAATTAATGCCCCTGATAAAGGAATCATCAGTTGGACTAAAGCACAAGCAAATATTTTTTCTGGAATTATTTTTCTTGATAAAAACAAGCTTAATTTAGCTAAATTACCCCAACGATTTAATTTAAGGTTAAAACAGATACAACTAAAAGATATTTTTAAGCAATATCCTTCTGAAGGGCTTGCTGGTGATGGTGTAATTGATGGTGTTTTACCTATTACGTTATCAGAGATAAAGAAAAAGGGTGAAACAGCTTTAAAATTTGTCATTAAAAATGGCAAGTTAGTTACGATCAACGAGGGTTATTTACAATTTGAAAATTCTGCCCTCAAAAGCTATGGGCAAAATAACCCCAATATGAAAATACTCGCTGATATTATTAAAAATTTTCATTATACTAAGCTAACAGGTACTGTTGACTATGCCAATGAAATTGCCAGACTAGGATTAAATATTCAAGGTAACAATTTAAATGTTGAAAATGGCAAAGCAGTTAATTTAAATATCAATCTTGAAGAAAATATCACTAAATTACTTATGAGCTTACAGCTATCTGATGAAGTTAGTGAGCCTATTCGTAAACGTATTGAAGCATATTTAAAAAAGAAATCTTCAAAATAAGAGGTTATTTTATGGTACGAAATGTTATGGTAATTATGGTATTAGTTGGAACATTAATCGGATGTTCACCAACAGTTAAAGTTCAAGCACCGAGTGAACCAATTAATATCAATTTAAATGTTAAGATAGACCATGAAATTAATATTAAGGTTGATAAAGCGTTAGATAATATAATCAATAAATCTGGATTATACTAATTGATAGATTTTATTTTTATCTGTCTTTTTGATTATAAGTATTAAAAACCCATACTCACATTTAAATAAATAAAATATGATGTATTTATTAAGGAGTCTGTTATGAATATCTGTAAAAAAGCAACCTTGGCATTATTTTCAGTTATGTTATCTTTTTCTGTGCTTGCATTGAATTTGGATCAAGCAATGGATTCATTAAGTCAAGCCAAAGCTCAAGGGATAGTTGGTGAACAGGCTGATGGTTATTTAGGTGTAGTGAAAAACGAAGGTAACGCTTCTGAAATTGCGCAATTAATTAATCAGGCTCGTAAAGAGCAATATCAAAAAGTATCAGCCGAAAGTAATATTCCTTTAAGTGAAGTAGAAAAAAAAGCAGGCACTAAAGCACAAGAAAAAACCCCAACAGGGCAATATATCAAGCGACAAGGTCAATGGTTAAAAAAATAATTGCTACTTTTTTCAGTAGTAAGAAAAGTATAATCACATTATGCTTTAATTGTGTATAAATAATGTGTATTCTGTTTGTTTAAATATTTGTTTTATGTTTAACAAAATAAAAAAATTTATCTAGTTAGTTTTTACTTGTAACAGTATCGCTTATGCGATTTGAAATGGAGAAAATCAATGTGTTCGATTTTAGGTATTCTTGATATTAAATCAGATCCAGAACAATTACGAACAAAAGCATTAGAACTATCATGCCTACAACGTCATCGTGGTCCTGATTGGTCTGGTATTTTTGCTTCTGATAAAGCAATTCTTGCTCATGAACGTTTATCAATTGTAGATGTTAATACAGGATCTCAGCCGCTTTATAATAAAGATAAAACATTAGTTTTAGCAGTAAATGGCGAAATTTATAATCATCAAGAACTCCGAAATCAGTACAAAGATCGTTATGAGTTTCAAACAGGCTCTGACTGTGAAGTGATTCTTGCTTTATATCAAGAAAAAGGTATTGATTGCCTTGATGAATTACAAGGTATGTTTGCTTTTATCCTTTATGATATCAATAAAGGGAGCTATTTTATTGGCCGTGACCATATTGGTATTATTCCAATGTATACAGGTCATGATGAAAATGGCACATTTTATGTTGCCTCTGAAATGAAAGCATTAGTTCCTGTTTGTAAAACAATTGAAGCTTTCCCTCCGGGATGCTATCTATCTAGTACCGAAGGTGAAATCAAAACGTATTACAAACGTGACTGGATAGATTACGAAAATGTGAAAGATAATAAGACGGATATTAATGCACTGCGTGTTGCATTAGAAGAGTCTGTAAAAAGTCATTTAATGTCTGACGTGCCATATGGTGTTTTATTGTCAGGTGGACTTGATTCTTCCGTCATTTCAGCGATCACTAAAAAATTCTCAGCACGTCGTGTTGAAGATCACGAAAAATCAGAAGCATGGTGGCCACAGTTGCACTCATTTGCTGTAGGTTTAAAAGGTGCTCCAGATCTTAAAGCTGCACAAGCGGTTGCTGATCATCTAGGTACAGTTCACCATGAAATTAACTTTACCATTCAAGAAGGTATTGATGCGATTCGTGACGTAATTTATTTCATTGAAACTTATGATGTAACCACAATCCGTGCATCAACACCAATGTATTTAATGGCACGAAAAATCAAAGCAATGGGAATAAAAATGGTACTTTCTGGTGAAGGTGCTGATGAAGTGTTCGGCGGTTACCTCTATTTCCACAAAGCGCCAAATGCTAAAGAATTCCATGAAGAAACTGTACGTAAATTAGCTGCACTACATATGTATGATTGTGCACGTGCGAATAAAGCAATGGCGGCTTGGGGCGTTGAAGCTCGAGTACCATTCCTTGATAAAAAATTCTTAGATGTCGCAATGCGCATCAATCCAAATGATAAAATGTGTGGTAGCAATGGCAAAATGGAAAAACATATTGTCCGTGAAGCATTTGAGTCTTACTTACCAGCATCTGTTGTTTGGCGTCAAAAAGAACAATTTTCTGATGGTGTTGGTTATAGTTGGATTGATACATTAAAAGAAATTGCAGAAAGTAAAATTACTGATCAGCAATTAGAAAATGCAAAATTCCGCTTCCCATATAATACGCCAACTTCGAAAGAAGCTTATATGTACCGTGAAATTTTCAATGAACTATTTCCAGTTGAAAGTGCGGCTCATTGTGTACCTGGCGGTCCAACTGTTGCATGTTCAACTGCTAAAGCAATTGAATGGGATGAATCATTTAAGAACTTAAATGATCCATCTGGGCGTGCAGCGGTTGGTGTTCATAACGACGCTTATAAAAAATAATTGGTTTTAGCGATAATTATTTGATAAAAAAACGGGAAATATTTCCCGTTTTTTTATTAACGATAGACTAAATTAAATTATTAATGCGCAACGCCTTTTGGTGCACCAATCGGTAAAATAGTACGACCAAATTGCTCATTAATCACTTCTGCCATTGCCAAATAAACAGCACTTGCTCCACAAATAATGCCTTCAAAACCAGCAATATGAATAATACTATGATTACCTGAAATATTACCAATAGCTAATAAAGCAAATAAAATGGTTAAACTAGCAAAAACAAATTGTAATGCGCGGTTACCTTTTAATGTACCAATAAACATAAAGCCAGTAAAAATCCCCCATAACGCAAGGAAAATACCAACAAAAGTCGCATCAGATGGCGCTGTCGCTGATGAAGTTGGTAAATACCAAATACCCACTAACGCAATCCAAAAGAAACCATAAGAAGTAAATGCAGTAGTACCAAACGTATTACCTTTTCTAAATTCTAAAATGCCAGCAATGACTTGTGCAAGTCCACCGTAAAAAATACCCATTGAAACTATTACTGTCATAACAGGAAAAAATCCTGCATTATGGATATTTAATAAAATTGTTGTCATACCAAATCCCATTAGCCCAAGTGGGCCTGGATTTGCAAGTTTAGTTTGTTCCATAAAAATCCTATAAATTAAATATTATGATTAAAAAGAGCAGCAATAATAAGTGTAGAAAACTTTACAATCAAGATTTAAGCAAAATTATTTTTTTTTACCCCTTGATATTGCCAAGAATGTTCCCATTTTATGTGGAAACAAAAACATTTCATTGTGTAAATTAAGGGCTTGAAATTACAGATTTAAGACCTATATACAAGAAATAATAAACAGGTTTTGAGGAGAAAAGATTATGGGTAAAATTATTGGTATCGATTTAGGTACAACAAATTCATGTATTGCAGTAATGGACAATGGTCAAGCAAAAGTATTAGAAAACGCTGAAGGCGATCGTACAACCCCTTCTATTATTGCTTACACACAAGATGGAGAAATCTTAGTTGGTCAACCTGCAAAACGTCAGGCAGTAACCAATCCACAAAATACACTATTTGCAATTAAACGTTTAATTGGTCGTCGTTTTGAAGATGCCGAAGTACAACGCGACGTTAGCATCATGCCATATAAGATCGTAAAAGCTGACAATGGCGATGCATGGGTTGATGTTAAAGGTCAAAAAATTGCACCACCACAAATTTCTGCTGAAGTATTGAAAAAAATGAAAAAAACAGCAGAAGATTATCTTGGGGAAGCAGTGACTGAAGCGGTTATTACTGTACCTGCTTATTTTAACGATGCGCAACGTCAAGCAACTAAAGATGCTGGTCGTATTGCAGGACTTGATGTAAAACGTATCATCAACGAACCTACAGCTGCAGCGCTTGCCTATGGTTTAGATAAAGATGTAGGTAACCGAACTATAGCTGTTTATGACCTTGGTGGTGGTACATTTGATATCTCCATTATCGAAATCGACGACGTTGATGGCGAAAAAACCTTTGAAGTATTAGCAACAAATGGGGATACTCACTTAGGTGGTGAAGACTTTGACTCACGTTTAATCAATTATTTAGTTGATGAATTTAAACGTGAACAAAACTTTGATTTAAAAAACGATCCATTAGCAATGCAACGTTTGAAAGAAGCAGCAGAAAAAGCGAAAATTGAATTATCATCAGCTCAACAAACAGATATTAATTTACCGTACATTACTGCTGATGCAACAGGTCCAAAACATTTAAATATTAAAGTAACACGTGCAAAACTTGAGTCTTTAGTTGAAGATTTAGTTAAACGTTCTATGGATCCAGTAAAAACAGCCTTACAAGATGCAGGTCTTTCTGTTTCTGACATTAAAGACGTTATTCTTGTTGGTGGACAAACTCGTATGCCAATGGTTCAAAAAGCGGTTGCTGACTTCTTTGGTAAAGAACCCCGTAAAGATGTAAACCCTGATGAAGCGGTTGCTGTTGGTGCTGCAGTTCAAGGTGGTGTACTTGGTGGTGATGTTAAAGATGTTTTATTACTTGATGTTACACCATTGTCTTTAGGTATTGAGACTATGGGTGGCGTTATGACAGCGTTAATTGAAAAGAATACTACAATCCCAACTAAACATAGCCAAGTGTTTTCAACCGCTGAGGATAACCAATCAGCCGTAACTATTCATGTTTTACAAGGTGAACGTAAACGTGCAAGTGATAATAAATCACTAGGGCAATTTAATCTTGATGGTATTCAAGCTGCACCTCGCGGTATGCCACAAATTGAAGTTACTTTTGATATTGATGCTGACGGTATCTTACATGTATCGGCAAAAGATAAAAATACAGGTCGTGAACAAAATATCACCATTAAAGCTTCTTCTGGCCTAAGTGAAGAAGAAATTCAGAAAATGGTAAACGATGCTGAAGCAAATGCCGATGCTGACCGTAAATTTGAAGAGTTAGCACAAATACGTAACCAAGCAGATCATCTTGTTCATTCAACTCGTAAACAAATAACTGAAGCGGGTGATCAGTTATCAGCTGATGATAAAAAAGCCATTGAAGATGCAGTCAATGCTTTAGAAGTTGCCACTCGTGGTGAAGATAAAGCAGAAATTGAAGCTAAAATTAATGCATTAATGGATGCTTCTAAAAAATTACTTGAATTAGCGCAACAACAAGCCCAAGCAGCTCAAAGTGCGGGACAATCAAATAATGCCACTGGTGCGCAAGATGATGTTGTTGATGCCGATTTTAAAGAAGTTGATGATGATAAAAAATAATCATTAATTAGTATGTTTTTTAATGCGTTATTTCAACAAGTTTTAAACATGTAACACATTAAACGGGCGTGAGGTAACTCAAGCCCGTTTAGTTGTTTATACAATGATAAAAATAAAGGTTAATTATGGCGAAGAAAGATTATTATGAAATATTAGGCGTAAGTAAAAGTGCCAGTGAAAGCGAGATAAAAAAAGCCTATAAACGACTAGCCATGAAATATCATCCCGATAAAAATCAGGATAATAAAGCAGAAGCAGAAGCAAAATTTAAAGAAGTCAAAGAAGCTTATGAAATTTTAACTGATACACAAAAGAAAGCGGCTTATGATCAATATGGACATGCTGCTTTTGAACAAGGCTATGGTGGAGCTGGTGCTAGTGGTTTTAGTGGATTTGGTGGTGGTTCTGCATTTGATGATATATTCAGTGATTTCTTTGGTGGTGGTGGTGGTCGTGGACGTGGACAAACTGCATCTCGCGGCAATGACTTACAATACAATATCACACTAACATTAGAAGAAGCTGCCGCAGGTGTAAGTAAAGAAATTAAGGTACCAACTTGGGTAAGTTGTGATATTTGCCATGGGCAAGGAACTGAAAAGTCTTCTGATGTGGTAACGTGTAATACATGTCATGGTGCTGGTGTTGTACAAATGCGCCAAGGCTTTTTTGCCGTACAACAAGAGTGTCCAACTTGTCATGGTCGTGGTAAAGTCGTTAAAAATCCATGTAAAAAATGTCATGGTGAAGGTCGAATACAAAAAACAAAAACATTGTCTGTCACTATTCCTGCTGGTGTTGATACAGGAAACCGAATTCGACTTTCTGGTGAAGGTGAAGCGGGCTTAAATGGAGCTCCTGCTGGTGATTTATATGTACAAGTGCAAGTTAAACAGCATGCTATTTTTGAGCGAGATGGCATAAATCTGCATTGCGAAATCCCGATTAATATTGCATTAGCATCACTTGGTGGCGAAGTTGAAGTGCCAACACTTAATGGCAAGGTCAGCTTAACAATTCCTGCCGAAACACAAACAGGTAAAATGTTTAGGCTACGTGGTAAAGGCGTTAAATCATTACGCACTAGCACTATGGGTGATCTTTACTGTCATGTTGTGGTGGAAACACCGGTTAATTTAACTAGTAAGCAAAAAGATCTACTGAAAGAATTAGGCGAAAGTTTTAAAGCAGATAAAAATTCAAAACACAGTCCAAAAGAAAAAAGCTTTTTTGATAAAGTAAAGAAATTTTTTGGGTAATATAAGAAATTAACTAAGCGAGATAGGTATTATCAATCTCGCTTTTTATTATTACTAGATAAGGTAAAAATTATTTTCCTTACATAATTAGATGCATTAAAAAGAGAAATGATTCAAAGTATAAAAATATATACAATCTATTAAGTGAAAAGAAAATGAAAAGGATGAATTAAAAATTAATATGACATCAAAACAATACTTTCGAACACTCAGAAAAAACAGAGTGTTCGAATAAAATTATTAGTATACAAATTACATTTTTGTCGTAAATGTACGTGCGATAACATCACGTTGTTGTTCAGCAGTTAACGAGTTAAAGCGAACTGCATAACCAGAAACTCGAATGGTTAATTGTGGGTATTTTTCAGGATGTTGAACAGCATCTTCTAAAGTTTCGCGTCGAAGAACGTTTACATTTAAATGTTGACCACCTTCAACTTTGATTGTTGGTGCTACATCTAATGGAATCTCACGATATTCGAATTGACCCAATTCAGCTGTTGGAATAACCTGATCTTCTTTATAAACTGATTTAGCGGCTACACAACGAGCTTCTTTTGTTGAGTCATCTAATAACCAAAAAGAATTAAGTAATGCAGCATTGTCAGCTTTAGTAATTTGAATACCTGTAATCATTTTGAGCCCTCCTACGGGGTTTTATTACCCTAAAATTATTAAGGATAATATAGCACTTTGAAAATTTGATTAAAGTCAAAAAAAACTATCAATTCAATAATCAATACCTTTGATTGCTATTTTAGTTATGGCTATAAAAGTTATTTATATTAATTATTTTGAATTTATCACTTTATTTAAAATTAAAAGAACTTAACCAAATATTTTATTTAGTACAATGTCGATAGGAGCCCTAAAATATTATAAAAATATCAGTTAAACATTGAAAGTTTGAATAATCAGTTTCCATTTTATATCTAAGTAAACATTTAAGAATATTGGTTTAGCGAAAGCCAAGCTGATTAACATTAGGTTTATTATTTTTTTTAGGTATAATTATTTAATCAGCAAATAATGTTGTTGAGTCATATGAAATAATAATATAGGTATTGTATGAGTAATCAATTAACATGGCATGATGTTATAGGCAATGAAAAAGAAAAGCCCTATTTTCAGAATATAATGCAATTTGTAGCATCTGAACGTACTAATGGTAAGATTGTGTACCCACCACAGCATGATGTGTTTAATGCATTTCGTTTTACACCGTTTGATCAAATCAAAGTGGTGATTTTAGGGCAAGATCCTTATCATGGTCCCAATCAAGCTCACGGTCTTTCTTTTTCTGTTTTACCCGGAGTTAAGACACCACCATCGTTAGTTAATATTTATAAAGAACTGGCAACCGATATTGATGGTTTTACAATTCCTTCTCATGGCTATTTAGCTTCTTGGGCTGCTCAAGGTGTATTACTATTAAATAATGTGTTGACTGTTGAAGCGGGGCAAGCGCATTCTCATGCAAAAATAGGTTGGGAAACTTTTACTGATAATGTGATAGCGACAATCGATGAGTATCTTGAAGGTGTGGTTTTTTTATTGTGGGGATCTCCTGCACAAAAAAAAGGGCAGTTTATTAATCGCCAAAAACATCATGTATTAACATCGGTGCATCCATCACCGTTATCAGCTCATCGTGGATTTTTTGGCTGTAAGCACTTTTCCAAAGCGAATGATCTTATTATGCAACAAGGTAAAAAAGCAATAGATTGGCAACCAAGACTAGCGGAAAAACAAACATGAGTAATAATAAAAGACGTCGAACAAGTTTGCAGGAAATTGCAAATCTAATCGGGATTAGTAAAATGACTGTGAGTCGTTTCTTACGTGATCCCAATCTTGTATCAAAACCACTTCAATTACAAATTTCAGCCGCAATAGATAAGCTAGGATATATTCCCAATAAAGCTCCCGATATGCTGCCTAACGCTAAAAGTAATGCCATTGGCATTGTGTTCCCTTCTTTAACCAATCAGGTTTTCGCCATATTGGTTAGGACCAGGAGTTGAATCGGTACACATAAGCTTTAATAGCGTATAAGGTATTGCAGTCAAAAAGTACCAACCCGGTTTATCAACATCATGCAAACGGCGTACTGTAACTGCGCAATTAGGAACAAATAAAGTCAATGTCAAGCTCAAAGTTAAAACGAGGTTATTTTTCATCATATTATCAATAATTATCATCAAAATAATTAGAACAATATAGATCGAAGAGAACATCCAATATTCTTCACGGCAAGCTCGTCCATTAAAATTTGCATAATTTATTGTAATACAATCAATAAACCAATTCTTTCCTATATTCCTTTTTTAAATTAATTACTGAAATAAATTATTTGGGACGGCTATTTTAATGAAAAAAACGAAAATAAAACTGATTTTTATCGTTAAATTTTTTTATTTTTATTTTTTATCAATATTTACATTGCCTATAAGGCTGTTGATTTCAGGTTTTCATAAAGTGATAACTATGTTAGAATTACCGCTCAGTGGTTATTTATACCAGCTAACAGATTATAGAAAATAACACTGAGGCCCTCCATGAAAATAGTTGAAGTAAAACACCCTCTTGTACGTCATAAAATTGGATTAATGCGTGAACACGATATTAGTACCAAAGACTTTCGTAATCTTGCCAGCGAAGTTGGCAGTTTATTAACTTATGAAGCAACGGCTGATCTACCTACCGAAACAGTAACAATAGACGGTTGGTGTGGACCTGTTCAAGTAGAACGTATTAAGGGTAAAAAAATTACGGTTGTACCTATTTTGCGTGCAGGCTTAGGTATGATGGATGGTGTGCTTGAGCATGTGCCAAGTGCCCGTATTAGTGTTGTGGGTTTTTACCGTAACGAAGAAACGTTAGAACCTGTTCCTTATTTCCAAAAATTAACCTCGGATATTGAAGAGCGAATGGCTTTAGTTGTTGATCCAATGTTAGCAACAGGTGGGTCAATGGTGGCGACAATCGATTTACTTAAAAAAGCAGGTTGTAAAAATATTAAAGTATTAGTTTTAGTTGCTGCACCAGAAGGTATTAAAGTGCTTGAACAAGCTCACCCTGATGTTGAACTTTATACGGCATCGATTGATGAGAGGTTGAACGAAAAAGGCTACATATTACCTGGACTGGGTGATGCTGGAGACAAAATCTTCGGCACAAAATAAAATCTCAAAATTTAGACCGGTTAATCCGGTTTTTTTATGCCTGTTAATCAGGCAAGTTATACAATAAACTTCGTTAAGTAAGAGAGGCGAGATGTGAGCAATATCACAACAGATAAAACAAAAAATATAACATCACAGCATAAGCATTCATGGCAAGATATTTTTACTGGAGCGCAAATGTTATTTGTCGCATTTGGTGCATTGGTATTAGTACCGTTGTTAACGGGGTTAAATCCCAATGTAGCGCTTTTTACTGCTGGAGTAGGTACTTTATTATTTCAATTGACAACTAAAGGTAAAGTTCCTGTATTTTTAGCGTCATCATTTGCTTTTATTGCTCCTATCTCATTTGGTGTTGCTCATTGGGGGATTCCTGCTACTTTAGGCGGTTTAATAGCTGCGGGATTTGTATTTATGTTTTTTGCTTTTTTAGTAAAAATAAATGGTAAACATGTTATTGATCGTATTTTACCGCCAGTTGTAACTGGACCAATTATTATGGTTATTGGTTTATCATTGGCACCTGTTACTATAGGCATGGCAACGGGTAAAGATAGTGGACTGCAAGCTGAAAATTATCAATTAATTATTATTTCAATGGCATCATTATTAACAACTTTAGTGGTTGCTATTTGGGCAAAAGGTTTTTTAAAATTATTACCTATTATTTCGGGTATTGTAGTTGGTTATACGCTATCTTGCGTGTTTGGTATTGTCAATTTCCAGCCAATTATTGACGCACCATGGTTTAAAGTTCCCGATTTCACTTTTCCTGAATTTCACTGGCAAGCCATTTTGTATATGATCCCAATTGTCATTGCGCCAACCATTGAACATGTTGGTGATATTATGGCGATTGGTTCGGTAACAGGTAAAGACTATACACGCGATCCCGGTTTACAGCGTACATTACTTGGTGATGGGCTAGCAACTTCGATGGCAGGATTTTTTGGTGGACCACCGTGTATTACTTATGCAGAAGTGATTGGTGCAGTGACGCTAACTCGCAATTTCAAAACTCGAGTAATGATATGGGCTGCTGTTTGGGCAATTTTAATGTCTTTTATCGGAAAAATTGGTGCATTTTTAAGTTCAATTCCAACTGTAGTAATGGGTGGGATTATGGTGTTACTGTTTGGTTCTATTGCATCAGTGGGCATTAATATCTTAGTGAAACATAAAGTCGATCTATCTGTACCGCGTAATATGTGTATTGTTTCATTAGTTTTAGTTTTTGGTATTGGAGGGATGATCTTTGATTTTGGCTCTTATACACTGCAAGGTATTAGTTTATGCGGTATTTTAGCTATTGTGTTAAATCTTATCTTGCCACATCAAGTCAAATCGATTGATAGCCACTAAATTAACTGTTATATCGTTGGTTATTTTTATAGCCAACGATATTTATAATATAACTGTATTAACCTATCACTCTTTTTAGCCTTTCTATTTTTTTGTGGCAAACCTATTTTTGCATTTTTAATCAATATGGTGGTTATCACACTTCATAGCTAGCACAAAATCTATGTATAGAATTATGCAGTTTTATAATCAATGGATGGATTGTTTCTTTTTATATGCTTATCGCTGTTTTTTGTCAAAAAGTTTCAGGTAAGTATGTATTTCAGTATAAAAACACACTTATCAAAAAATAAGTGTGTTTTTAATGATAAACCGTTTTATTTGATTGGACGCATGGTTGGGAATAAAATTACGTCACGAATCGTATGGCTGTTGGTAAATAGCATCACAGTACGATCAATACCGATTCCAAGTCCTGCTGTAGGCGGTAAACCGTGCTCCAGCGCTGTAATATAATCTTCATCATAAAACATCGCTTCATCATCACCCGCATCTTTTTGCGATACTTGATCAGCAAAGCGTTGAGCTTGATCTTCAGCATCATTAAGCTCTGAGAATCCATTACCAATTTCACGACCACCAATAAAAAATTCAAATCGATCAGTCACAAATGGGTTTTCATCATTACGGCGAGCAAGCGGGGATACTTCAGCTGGATATTCAGTAATAAAGGTTGGTTGAATTAAGTTTGATTCAGCCACTTCTTCAAAAATTTCCGTCACAACACGACCAAGTCCCCAATTTTTTTCAATTTTTATACCAACTGATTGTGCTATGGCACAAGCTTTATCAAAATCATCCAAATCAGCATTATTGGTTTCAGGGCGGTAATGACAAATGGCTTCACGCATGGTCATTTTGATAAATGGTTTACCAAAATCAAAAGTATGATCGCCATATTGCACAACCGCATCACCCGTTACCGCAATCGCTAAACGGCGGAATAATGTTTCTGTTAATACGATAAGATCTTTGTAATCTGCATAAGCCATGTACATTTCCATCATGGTAAATTCTGGATTATGTCTTGGCGATACGCCTTCATTTCGGAAGTTACGATTAATTTCAAATACACGCTCAAAGCCACCAACAACCAATCTTTTTAGATAAAGTTCTGGCGCAATACGCATATACATATCTAAATCAAGCGCATTGTGATGCGTAATAAATGGTTTAGCTGATGCACCACCCGGAATAACCTGCATCATTGGCGTTTCGACTTCCATAAAGTGGTTTTCAATCATAAAGTTGCGGATTTCACTGACAACTTTGGAACGCGCTTTAAAAGTCTCTCTTGATTCTTGATTTGTGATAAGATCCAAGTAACGTTGACGGTAACGCATTTCTTGATCGGCAAGTCCATGAAACTTATCAGGTAATGGGCGAAGAGCTTTGGTTAATAAACAAATTTCTTCACAGTGAATTGAAAGCTCACCAGTTTTAGTCTTAAATAGATAACCTTTAGCGCCGACAATATCTCCCAAATCCCATTTTTTAAATTGCTCGTTATAAAAACCTTCAGGGAGATCATCACGAGTAACATAAAGTTGGATTTGTCCAGCAACATCTTGTAGAGAAACAAACGAGGCTTTCCCCATAATACGACGCATCATCATACGGCCAGCCACAGTTACAATAATTTTCTTTGCAATCAGTTCTTCGTTAGTTTTATCGCCATATTGTTTATGAAGATCACTAGAAATCGCATCACGGCGAAAATCATTAGGGAAAGCAATACCTTGTTCGCGAATGTGAGCGAGCTTTTCGCGACGTACTTTTAGTTCATTATTTAACTCTTCAATTTGGTTTTGTTGATCTTGCTGCTCTGTTGACATAGTTTTACCTTTTATTTATAACCAAGCGGGTTTATAAACCTGCTTTTAAGCTTTCTTCAATAAATTGATCTAAATCGCCATCTAATACTGCCTGTGTATTACGAGTTTCAACGCCAGTACGCAAATCTTTGATACGCGAATCATCAAGTACGTAAGAGCGAATTTGGCTTCCCCAACCAATGTCAGATTTGTTTTCTTCCATTTGTTGTTTTTCGGCATTCTTTTTTTGCATTTCAAGCTCATACAGTTTCGCTTTTAACTGTTTCATTGCTTGATCTTTATTGCTATGTTGTGAACGGTTATTTTGACATTGAGTAACAATACCCGTAGGAATATGAGTGATTCGTACAGCAGACTCAGTTTTATTTACATGTTGACCACCAGCACCTGACGCACGGTATACATCGATACGGAGATCGGCAGGGTTAATGTCGATATCAATATCATCATCAATTTCAGGATAAACAAATACAGAAGCAAACGAGGTATGACGTCGATTGCCTGAGTCAAATGGACTTTTGCGAACTAGGCGGTGTACTCCAGTTTCTGTGCGTAACCAACCGTAAGCATAATCACCCGATACTTTAATCGTTGCCGATTTGATACCAGCAACATCACCATCCGATACTTCCATCACTTCAGTTGCAAAACCTTTTGATTCAGCCCAGCGTAAATACATCCTAAGTAACATTTCTGCCCAATCTTGTGCTTCAGTTCCCCCTGAGCCTGATTGGATATCTAAATAACAATCTGCACTATCATATTTACCAGAAAACATTCGTCGGAATTCAAGTCCAGCCAGTTTTTTCTCTAACTGTTCAAGTTCAAAATTAGCTTCATCGAAAGTATCTTGATCTTCAGCTTCAATAGCAAGTTCAAGCAAGCCTTCAACATCGTCAAGACCTTGAGTTAATGAATGAATGGTATTGATTATTTCATCAAGTGCAACGCGTTCTTTACCTAACGCTTGTGCTTTTTCTGGATCGGCCCATACTTCGGACTGCTCTAGTTCGGCATTGACTTCTTCGAGCCGTTCTTTTTTTAGATCATAGTCAAAGATACCCCCGAATCACGGCTGTGCGTTCGGTAAGTTCTGCTATCTTTGATTTAACTGGATTAATTTCAAACATGATTTAAATAGAGTTGCTCAGTTTTATGATTTATTAAACAAGCGCCCATTGTAGCGGATTTGGGCATAATTTAGCAATTGCCAATTACTATTTTTGACTTTGACTCAGTAAATCGAAAAGAAAAGATGGCGCACAAGGCGCCACTTTTTAAGGTGAAAAGAATATGAATACAATCAAGTTATTTTTTGGCTTCAGCGTATAGCTCAGCAACTTTATCCCAGTTAACTACATTCCAAAATGCACCAATGTAATCAACACGTCGATTTTGATATTTCAAATAATAAGCATGTTCCCAAACATCTAGTGTTAAAATCGGCGTACCAGAAACACCAGAAAATTTTTGGCCCATTATAGGTGAATCTTGATTGGCTGTAGAAACAACTTCAAGTTTACCATTTTGTAATACTAACCAAGCCCAACCTGAACCAAATCGAGTTGCTGCCGCTGCTGCAAATTTTTCTTTAAATGCATCAACTGAACCAAAATCTTTTTCGATAGCCGCTTTTAGGTCGCCTTTTAGTTCAGTGCCGACTTTTAATAGTTCCCAGAAAAGAGTGTGATTAACATGACCACCTACGTTATTTTTAATACCCGTGATTTTGTCAGCAGGTACTTTATCTAAATTTTTTAACAAAGTGCTGGGGCAAAATTCTTTTAATTCAGCTGGCAAAGTTTCAAGAATGGCATTTGCATTGTTCACATAGGTTTGATGATGTTTATCGTGATGAAGATGCATAGTTTCAGAATCAATATAAGGTTCTAATGCATCATAAGCATAAGGTAATGGAGGTAAAGTATAAGCCATGAAATTTGCTCCTTTCATATATTAGGTATTATTAACTACTTTAGTTGTTGAGTATACGGGCTATTAGTATAGCTCTCAAACTATCACTTAGATAGTTAGTGACTATCTGTTATCAGAATGACTATTGCTTTTTCAATTCGTCTTCATTATTTGCTATAAATGGAGTATACATCATAATTGCTGGTTTTCGCTGATGAGCTTTTCTTCGACATGATTATCAATTAAATGTGTTTTACGTTGCCATATTTTATTATGTCTGGTGTAGCCTTGTTCAATGCGGTGATCGGTTTCTAGAATTTCATAATGATGAGTTAAGAGGATATTAGCAAGTAATTCACCATGTAAATATTGATCATCAAGCCAAAGATTAAGCCGGTAAGTGCTATTGGTTTTATTGATTAATTGTAAATCAACATAGTTATAGGACAAGGTTGCGCCACAAGCAAAAGGAATCGTACGATTGATATCGGGAAAAACATCAAAACTATGACGCCAACGCTCAATAATAGTGAGATCAGAATGTAACACAATCCAATAAATCAAATTACCTAATTGGCATAATCCTCCACCAATATCTTTGCCTATCTGTCCATTATGTAATGATAGTCCTTCTAAAAATCCCCGTTTTTTGGATGGGCGTCCTACTTTTTGCCAGATCGAAAAACGTTGATTAGGCTTAATGATTGAACCATCAAGTTTTTCAATGGCTAATCTAAGATTAGTGATTTTGTTATATTGTAAATACATATCAACATCTTTTAGTTGTCTTAATAAAACAGACTGATGTTTTTTGTGTGAATAACAACATGTATTATTATTTATGTCGACAGTGCAATATGCGTTACGATATCGCCACCAATCAAATTTTCGTTTTAAGATAAAATATTCTTTGCCTAATTTTAGCCTTAATTTACTGCGTTTTATCGGTTTATCGATAATAATATCCTGCATATTTTCCATTCCCTTATCGACAAGATATAATCAGTTATTTTTCTAAAGGTGACAGATAGCGTTGGCTTAACTTGTCGAGAAAAGTGAAAAGTTTTTGATTCATTTCAGTGTAATCATGAGAGCGAAGCTTATCAGGTGTATCGACAAAGCGGTATTTTTCTGCTTGGCTAAGTTCCTTTTGTGAATGGGTAATTAATAATTCGACTACTTCAGGTGTTAACTCCATATGGCATTGGAAACCATAAACAAATTTACTGTATGCAATGATTTGACGAGGACACCCTTCACTATACGCAATAATTTGAGCATCTTTGGTTAAACCTGGCATATCATTGTGCCAATGACCAACGTCTAAAGTATGTCCAAAATCGGTAAATAAAAGATTATCTTTGCCGATTTGCGTTAATGTAATCGGGAATTTACCAATTTCTTTTTCGGGACTTTGAGTATGACTTGCGCCTAATGCCTCACCAATTAATTGTGCTCCTAAACACACACCAATAACCATTTTACCAGCATTTATTGCCGATAAAATAACAGCTTGTTCGGCCTGTGAATCAAAATAAGCACATTCTTGTTTGGTCGTTGATGGTGACTGTGGACCGCCCATAACAATAAGAAAGTCGATATCATCAATGCTATTAGGAAGTGGTTCATTAAGGTAAACGCGAGAATAAGTTATAGTGTGATGATGCATCATAGCCCATTGCTCATAGGCACCAGGTGCTTCAAAAGCTTCATGAATAATAAAATGTATATGCATTAATAACGGTTCCTTTAATTTTTACAATACAGATTTTTTACTTTTGGGGTTGTACTATTTTCGTGGAGATAATTATACTCATTAAAATTATAGGTGGTTAGCACGTATTTAAGCACAGCTTAAAACTATACGACTAAACGCCTATAAAATGTTTTTTATATATTTGAGAGTCTTAATTCTTATTATTTTCTGATTGTACCACCATTTTTGTTGCTGCAATTTTTTTATTAGTATATAAAACAACATCTTTAATTACTAATTTTTGAATGGCAGAGATAAATGTTTCCATTATTGAATAATTAGGCTGACCATTTTTTATAGGAAGATTTATGAATTGTTTTTCTATAATATTTGTATTAAAGCTTGATCTTCCCCAACTAAAGCAACTAAAAGATTTTTGCATCGTTGAAACAAAAAATAATCCGTTTAACTTATTAAAACGATCATCTTTTGATTTCAAAATTTTTATTTTATCACCAGTAAAATAAGGTTCTTTCTGATAAAAGATTGTTGCCGTATCTTGACCAAAAGACAAAGTGTTCGCTTCATTTAAAAATTGTTCATCCTCATTTATATAACCACGTATCCCATTACATAAATTCGTTCTAACCACATAAGGTTTTCCAAAATCAGAAATATAAACTTTATTTGCATCAAATCGTTTTTTATATGAATTTATATAAAACAAATATCCAGTTCTAAACTGACTAAAACTAAATTGATCACTTTCAAAATCATCTAAAGCTTGTTGCTCTTCTTTTGTTAAAGTGTAATCTTTTAAGCCTGTAACAGATAAATAGGCTTCCAGTTCCGCTATACGCTCTGCTTCCAGTTCCGCTATAAAATTTTCCATAAAATCAAAATCAATCTTATCATTTTTTATTGGGAGTTGAATTTTTTCAGTTTTAATCCTTTCCCAACCAGCCTTGTTTGTCCATTCATAGTTACCGAAAATAACCTTTGAAATAGAAGCAGTTAAATAAAGATAATGATTATCAGTCAATAAATTATCTGTAAATTTCCACCTGATAGCATACGCATCTTGTAAAATTGTAAATTCCTTATTTTGATAAAAAGTAGCTCCAGTATTTGCTCCATTCGCTGATATTGAAATAACATTTTTTAAAATAGTTGCATTATCCTTTGGTACAAAATTGTTTAATCCTTGATTTTGTATGCCAGCAGTCAAAGCTGGTAGAATAAACTCTTTTGTTGCTTTACTTGGTAACTCAGATGTTTTGTATCTTAAAGATTTTGTTCTGATTTTATCAAATAGATCCCCAATTTTAAATTCACCCCACTTAACTTCTTGCAGCTTTTTGCTAAGTGAGGCATCTACTTTCCCGGGCTTTCCTCTTCTTTGTTTTGTTGCTTTAGTAAATTGGAGACTTCCCAAGCCAAATAGTCGCTGACTGTTTTCTTAAAGTCTTGTAATGTCGGTTTGGTATCAATTGGTGCGCTTTGGTTCCAATCAGCGCCATTTTCAGGGTCTATGGTATTTTCGTAATACTCTTTATCGGTAAAAATATTAAGTTTACTTCGACCAAAACGTACCAAGTTAACTAATTCTTGATATCGTTCTATCGCTCTGCCTGTATCTTTTAAATTGTTACTTGCTTTTTTGCGGTTAGTTCGTGTGTATCCGTCGTTTGAGAAGTCAATAAACTTCACCATTTCATCTTTTTCATGCTTTTCATTTATTTTAAACACATAGATATTCGTTTGCACGCTTGATTTGCCGATAAATAAATCAATAGGCATTTTTATACTGGCTAGAAGGGTATGTTTTTTTAAAATTCTTTGATTGTATTCTTTTGCTTTACCGGAACCGGCAGAATTTTGTATAATGATGGCTGCATACCCTTTATTCATCATATTAAGCGCTTTTTCTACAAAAATCATCCCATTACCTTTTGCAGAATAAGGCGGGTTGAGTATAAAAGCATCTGCCGGGAATTTTTCGTTCGGTTTTCCAAAGCCGTAATTACCATCAAAGTCGATTAAGGAATCTTTATTTAAAATGTTTGAGCTTCCGTCTCCCATTAAGATCATATTTAAAATTGCCAACATATATACATTGGAAAGGACTTCTAAACCCAGCAATTGTTCGGCTTTTATTTGAATCTCTTTTTGCTTGAGTTCATCCGGCGATGTAATGCTGTTTTTAGCATCATTCAGCATTTCGTTCATTGCGGCAACAAGTAAGCCGGCAGATCCTGTTGCAAAATCCCAAACGTAGGAGTCTTTATTTATTCGTGCCAATTTTACTAAAAGGGTAGCAACATACGAAGGTGTGAGTACTACGTCGTTAAGTTTATCTTGAGTAAAGCCTAACCAAGAATACATTTCATTAAAGAGTTTTCCCGTAAAATCAGTCGTTAATCCGATTTTGTAATAGATACCTAAATCATCAATAATTTTAGTAAACACTCTTTTTAACTGAGATTCCCCATTATTGACTTTATTGATGTTTTCGGTGGTAAGAGTATTTTGCAAAGTTCTTAGAATAAGGTCTTTTTTCTCATTAGGTAATTTCTTTTCCTCTAAAAATGCTTTGATTTTTCGAACAATTATATCTCCATCTGTATTGCCTTTTTCGATAGACGATTTTAAATCTTCTTTTTCAAGAGGCGCCACTTTACCGGGTATCCCCAATGTTGCAATAATAGAGGCAGCAACCAGATAAACTCGATCGTTTTCTCCTAATCCTTTTTCATTTTGGTATATATCATTATTAAGCTTTACCAGACTCGCATTAATTTCTCTTTCACGTTGTTCTTTGAGCTTCTCAATCTCTTCTTGTGTTAGGCTTAACGATTTTACTTGCTCGATAAAAGCATAAAAGTTTTCTCTTTTTAAAAAAGATAAATCTGAAAATTCGCCAACTTTTTGACCTATCCCAAAATTACTTTTTGAAACATAATAAACCCCTATTTGATATTGTATTTTTTCATTTTCGTCTTTATAACCGGTCATTCCGATAGCGATAATATCGGTGTAACTGGTATGGTGCAGTATAGCATTAGCATAATGGACAGCTCCGTTTACTGCATATGAATTGATATTTTTAAAATGGGGCTCATTTTTTGCTGTTCTATTCTCAACTTGTCCTTGATTGTCCAGTTTTACGAGTTTATTTTTATATCCTTTATATTCAATAAGGACAGGGTAAAAATTCATATTTTCATGTTGTAGCAACAACTTCACATCGGGGCGATTTGCACCATTTCCGCCGTTTTTAGTAAAGTAATCGGAAAGTGCTTTATCTATTTCAGTATTTAATGATTCTTGTTCTAATTTATAGTCTAATTGATGTGATTTAAGCCAACCGTTAGCTAAATCTGCAATATTGGGTTCGATTGATTGCACCATTATTCTTAATCTCTTTGTTCTTAAATTTTACAAATTCCAAAGTAAAATTTGGAAATGAAGATATATTGTAAATATAAACTTCTAAAGAAGTTGGTTATCTTAACATTTTTGATGAAATATTATTTAATATAATATGCCGTTAAAAGAAAAAATTAGAATTATTATTTTTTAACGTAATTGATATGCTAGCTAACTAATTATGGAGTGAATAAGACTAAATGTGGAAATGGCTCAAAGAAAGAAGCTCGACTAATTTGTGCAGCTGATCAATTTTTCAAAAAAATCAGAATTTAGAAAATCTTTTGCTAATATTATATAGATATTGGCTCCTCCAACAGGACTTGAACCTGTGACATACGGATTAACAGTCCGCCGTTCTACCGACTGAACTATGGAGGAACCGAAATGTAGCGCGCATATTATAGATTTAATGACGCTATGTCAATAGTAAAATGCTTTTTTGTGTTAATTACCTCCTTTTAGAATAATTCAAGTGTTAGGATGGTCTTGAATAAGTGGTTTTGTCTAAGTAACTGTTGTGGGTGAGATCCTAATTCTTGTTGTGGAATAATCTGATTTAGATCGCGATAATAATCGACCCAATAAGATAAAATTTCATTTGTCGTTAAATCTTTAAAATTCATTGGATATAATGCAAAATAATCATTACCTTGCTCAGTTTTAAAGGCATAAGTAATTAGCTCGCTGCAATAAAACCCATCTGCATTGGGATGAAAGCTGTGATTGTAAGGTGAGCCTAAACATTTCTTTACCCGCCTTAATGCATTTTGAATAATAACTAAATCATGGATTCTACCAATGATGTTATGCTTAGCTGTACAAATAAAATTAGTCAATGACTGTTCAATCACGCCATAGCTTTGCGTTGCTTCAATAACAGTATTATTTCCAATATATAAACCAACATGATTAATGCTTTTGGTTATTTCATCTATATTTGGCACTGCACCTGAAAGGCTTACAGCGCCATTAAAAGCATTATTTTTTTTAAGGCTTTGGAAGATAATATCTCCACATTGGAGATTATTGTTTTTTTGCACGATAGCGCCATAGCGAAAACATTACACAAGTTGCAATAATAAATTTAAGCGCATCAACACCAACAAATGGGAAATAACCCACTTTTAAAGCATCAATAAGTGTAATGTTTAAATAGCCCATTAAATAGACGACACCAAATACAAATAACAATTGGTGTGCACAAGCGAATGCAATTAAGCCTAAAATAAAGTGACGATCATACCCTTTTTCTGCTGCAAAACCTGCTAAATAGGCGCTAAATACATAACCATACAAGTAACCCGAAGAAGGCGATGCTAGTGCCATAATCCCTCCGCTACCATTAGCGAATAGAGGTAGTCCCATGGCGCCTAAAAAAAGGTATTGAATTATTGCTAATGCGCCTAGTTTACGACCTAAAAAAGCACCAATTAACAATACTGCCAATGATTGTAATGTAAATGGAACAGGGTAAGTAGGAATGCTAATATTAGCGGCTAATCCTAAAAGTAATGCTGCACTGGTAGTGACCAATAATTTACGTTGCCAAGAAGATAAATTTACCAGTGTCGTGATAAATGTTGGATAATACGAAGTCA
The DNA here is from genome assembly GCF_001690875.1 of Gilliamella sp. wkB18. Taxonomy (NCBI): domain Bacteria; kingdom Pseudomonadati; phylum Pseudomonadota; class Gammaproteobacteria; order Orbales; family Orbaceae; genus Gilliamella; species Gilliamella sp. wkB18. Next base: position 24,171 of record NZ_LZHM01000005.1, on the reverse strand, counting down.
GTTGTTGTTTCATTATTTTCTACCTTTTATATAAATAGTAGAACTATAATAGCGTAATTGTTTCAGTTGTAAATATTTTTATTGAAAAATGGTTTACATCTGAAAGTGAAAAATAGGCTTTTTTAATTATCACGCTTTAAAATAAAGAGTGTGATAATTAAAGACAATGTGTTACTTAAACTAAGTAAGGATTACTAACTCGTTCATGACCAAAACTTGACATTGGTCCGTGACCTGGTACAAAAATAAAGTTATCTCCAAGTGGTAATAATTTATTCGTGATTGATGAAATTAAATCGGCATGGTTGCCTCGTGGAAAATCAGTTCTTCCTATGCTACTTTTAAATAATACATCGCCGACAAAAGCCAGCTTATCCAAGTGGTTAATAAAAACAATATGTCCAGGCGTGTGACCTGGGCAAAAAAGGACATCAAGGCTAATATTACCAACTTGAATCTGCTCGCCTTCTTTTAACCAACGATCAGGCAAAAAGCTATCAGTATAAGGAAAACCGAATTGTGTACTTTGTTGTGGCAAACTTGTTAATAAAAATTCGTCTTCTTGGCTTGGTCCAATAATCTTCACATCATAATGTTTAGCCAACATAGTTGCAGCACCAACATGATCCAAATGCCCATGGGTTAATAAAATCTGCTTAATATTAACGCCTAGTTTTTCAACTGCTTTTATAAGCAGTTCGGGTTCGCCTCCGGGATCAATAAATGCACCTTCCATGGTTTCATCACACCAAATAATGCTACAATTTTCTTGAAAAGTGGTAACTGGGATGATTTGGTATTGGAACATAGATTTATCTCCTTGTTTTTTGGTGATGAGTAATTAGATTTTGTCCATCTTGTTTTTTTAGTTGTGCGAAAATGAAGCCGGATAGCACCGTAACCACGCCAAGTATAACAAATGTTAATTGAAATGCGTGAAGCGTACTAGCTGAGTTACTAATCAATCGTAGTAAAACAGCTCCAAAACCAGTACCAAAACTGATTGCTAATTGCTGATTTACTGCCATTAAACTATTACCACTACTTGTATTATCATTTTCTAAGTTAGCTAAGGTTATGCTATTCATGGCAGTATATTGCATAGAATTGATGCCACCAATACAAAATAGCAATAAGCTAATGAGGATGAGAGGCGTTGATAAATTTAACAGAGACATTAAAAAAATCATTACACCCGCTAAAATTGTATTAGTAACGAGTACGAAACGATAACCTAAACGCGCTAAAATATGTGGAATAAATATTCGGGTACAAAGTGAAGCAATAGCCATTGGCACTAGCATCAAACCAGCAAAGATAGCTGAGTAGCCAAATCCTACTTGTAATAATAACGGAATTAGAAAAGGCACTCCTGATATCCCTAATCGGCAAGCGAGATTGCCAATAATACCGATTTTGAACGTTCGAATCTTAAAAAGTGATAATGGGAATAAAGGGTTGAGTTTCTTTCTTGCATGCTCACGATAAATCAATAAAAAAAGTAGGCTGATTATTGCAAGTAGTAATGGAAGCAAATATGTCTGATTTTGGCTTAAAATCTCAACACTTAATGTGGCACTTATAAAGCTAATAACGATAAAAATAAAACCGAATAGGTCAAAAGGCATACGTTGACCTTTTAAATTAGGCATATATTTCCAACTGATTATCACGCCTAAAATACCAATAGGTAAATTAATAAAAAATACCCAATGCCAACTGACCATATCAACCAAATATCCCCCCAATACTGGTCCTAAAACAGGACCAATTAAGCCTGGAATTGTGGCCGTATTTAAAGCAGATAAAAAATCACTACGTTTAAAAGATTTTATTAATACTAAACGTGATATAGGTACCATCATCGAGCCACCAACACCTTGAATAACTCGAGATACATCTAAAAAAATCAATGAATTAGATAAAGCACAAAGTAAGGATCCTAGTGTAAATAGTGAAACGGCCATAACAAAAATATTTCTTGTGCCAAATTTATCTGACAAAAAACCACTAACAGGAATAAATAATGCAAGAGTCAAAGCATAACTTATCACGGCTGATTGCATATTTAATGGGGACTCATTAAGATCATTAGCCATAGTGGGGAGTGCTGTGTTTAATATCGAGGTATCAAGTGATTGCATAAAGAATGCAAATGCCGCAATCCACGGTAATATACGATATACAAAGGGTGGTAACTGTAATTCGCTATTCATTTTAATCTAGCCTGAAATTAATTTAAATGCAGGGTAAGCACTAAAAATTAAGCTATCCTACTTAGGTTGTGTTTGATAGAAGCTATAATAAATACTATTTTACAATATTATTTATCAATTATTGGTTTTTTCTTATTTTTACAGCGTTACCTTACCAGTAGTTAGCATAGAGCAAGCCACAAACACTGCGCCAAACTGAAAACACGTCAGCAGTTAGATCCGATAAAAACAGATATAATAAATTTTCTATGAGGTTAATAAAACAATTCTGTAATGATTGTAGAATTATATTAATTTTTTGTTTTTTTTATATTATTAATTCTGCTAAATAGCATTAAGGTGTTTGTTAAAATTGTATTAAGTATGTAATCTGGTGGCTCATTGCGTAATTGTGTTAAGATCTTAAAAACCTCAGTAATGTATTCAGGACGGTTTGGTTGACCTTGACGCCCACTTAGTGGCATATCGGGTGCATCTGTTTCAAGCACTAGACTGTCAAGCGGTAATTGAGCAATTGTATTGCGAGTTTTATTCGCACGTTCATAACTAATTACGCCACCTACACCAATATAATAACCCAGCTTAACAAATTGCATGGCTTGTTGATAACTACCTGAAAAACCATGTATTACACCTCGACAAGGTAAGTTGGCCTTGTGTAATTCGCGGTACATAATATCGTGCGCTTTGCGTGAATGTATTAAAACGGGTAAATCAAACTGTTTGGCAAGTGTTAATTGCGACCTAAAAAATAATAATTGTTGTTGCCAATCGATACTTAAACCGTAGCGATCGAGCCCGATTTCTCCAATGGCAACTAATTTTTTAGGTTTTGTTTTAACACTATTGGTTAATAGTTCTAAATCAGCCATAGTATGTTGGTAGATAGGATGTAATCCCAAAGCGGCATAAAGTTCATGGTAATTATTCGTAAGTTGTAAAACAGTATCAAAATAGTTAGCACTAACTGTGGGTATAATTAACCCAACAATACCCGCTTGGCGAATCTTATTTATTGAATCAACCAAAAATTCAGTAAAAGGCGGAAAATCAAAATGACAATGTGTATCAATAAACATAATGCCTCTTATTCTACTGTTGTTTGATGTAATAAAATTGGTAATAAAAATCGCTCAGCGGTAAATATAATTTGTTCAATCAGTGTATCGGTTAACTCAGGATAAAGACGAGTATAATAACTGTCACACTCGGCGGATTGGTTAAATCCGCCTTGCCATGAATTTAAAAGTCGATTGATAGCTCTTTCACTAGCGATAATCTGACCTGTTTTCTTGTCATAAGCTGCAATTAGCCAACTCCACGAACTTTTTAATGGCATTAATAATGGTTCATTGATACCCTGCAAATAGCCTTCAACTAAATTAGTTAATATAGTTAAGGCTAGATCTGCATTTAAATGTGAAAATCGCCATTCATTATCTTCCCGACCATACATACGACTTTGACTGTCAATTTTATCAGGATTTAAAATGCAATAAACCAAATGATCAATCCACAACGAAATACCATTGCGAATCGAAAGCTTTGATGGTCGCCATGTCAATATACCATCGTCTTGAATGTGAGTTAACCAACCTTGTAATTGGTAATGTTGATCATTGGATGAAATGGTTAAATTAACTTCTTGTGTTGTCATATCCAAGCGTTCTTGGCAGATTTTATTAGCTAATGATTGCATTGTTTCATTTTGCTCATGGTAAATAATCTGACCAAATGCACCGTCAGGTAAGTCACCAGTTAGTGCTAAGCGTTGATATAAATCATCTGATTGTTGAGGATCTTTGGCAATAAGTTGATTTAAAATCTGCAAATTCAATTGGTAACGCTGTAAACTATCAAGATTAAAGTTCTCCGCATCTGGTAACGTATCGTCAAGATAGTTAAGATAAAAATTAAAACGCTTTTGTAAAAATAGTCTAATTGGATGTTGGTAAAATCGTTTTAATTCATCAAGACTGATATTATCGACACTGATAGCGGGTATTTTACTAATAAAGTCTTGCTCTTTTCCTTGTTGTAATGCAGCTGGTAACCATTCATCGGCATAACTTTTTGGATTTTGTAAAAAGTTTAGGGGATTAAATGGTGTGCGTGTATGGTTTATCCGTAAAAAATCTAAGTTGTTATTAATGTTATCAACCTGGTTTACAGGAATGTTATAATATTGAGCAATATATTCCCAAAGTTCATCAACGAGTATTGACGGATAACGTTCACTATTATCTTTTATATCTCGACCAATATAGCTAATATAAAGCAGGTTTTGCGCCGATAAAATGGCTTCTAAAAAAAGGTAGCGATCATCATTACGACGGCTACGATCGCCTCGCCTTGGATGATGGGCAATAAGATCAAAATCAAGTGGTAGTGATGTTCTTGGATAATCGCCATCATTCATACCTAATAAACAAACAACTTTAAATGGAATAGAGCGCATTGGCATCATAGTACAAAAGTTTATTTTACCGATTAAAAAACGGTGTACTAAATGATTTTGTTCTAAGCGTGATTGCATAGCATCATGCAAAATAGTGATAGAGATATTATCCGTATAATTGGCCACCATCCCACTATTAATCAATTTTTGCCACTCTTCTTCGAGCATTAACAAAATAGATTCACGCTGTGGATTACTCGCAAAAAAATCATTCATTAATTCAAAGACACAACTTTGCCATTCAATTAATGGTTTTTCTTCACTTAAGATTGCTAACCATTTGCTCACAACACTAACAAACTCAGCTAACTTACCAATTAATTCGGCATCTAAACCTGTTGCACCATCATATGGTAATATTTGTTGCCAAGCTCCTTGCTCACTGCTCATCGTATAACCAAGCAATAAGCGCTCTAAGCCAAATAACCAGCTATGCGTACTTTCAAGCCCAAAACGAATACCCGATTCAATAATCCAAGTTCGTAAAAGAGTTAACTGTGATTCATTAATGGCAAACTTTTCAGCAATAGCTGGAATTTCTAACAAATTAAATAGCTCTTCTGACGTAAATCTACTGTACGGAAAGTTTAAAATAGCGAAGAATCCTTGCACAATAGGATCAATATTCCGTGCTTTTTGGTCAGAAATGGTAAAAGGTAAATAACGTTGGCCAGTTGCATTACCAAAAACAGCGCGAATATAAGGTACGTAACGGTCTATATCTGAAACCATTACAATACAATCACGTAATTCAAGCTCAGAGTTGGCATCAAAAATGGACAACAGATAATCATATAATACTTCAACTTCACGTAGTTCACTATGGCAAGCATGAAATGAAATCGATTGATCCGCAGGTAAAATTTGTTTATTACAAGAATCACTTTGATAAAGTTCCAAAATATCTTGTTGAATTGCATGTAACAGGCAAAAGCGATCTTGATCAACAAAGGCTTCAATATCTTGCTTATGGCTAACGTCTTGTAGTAAAAATAGATTATCTCGACCTAATTTTCCCCACGATGTTAATAGCGGATTGGGAATTTTATCAGGCGTACTTTGTAAATCTGATAATTGCTTTTCAATAATATCTCCCCAATACCATTTACAGGGGTTATTAAACATCAAATGAACATCAATATGTTTTCCAAGAGCCGCAAGCAATGATAAATAAATAGGAGGGAGTGAAGATATACCGAAAATAAAAACACGCTTTGGTAAGTGCTTTAATTGCGTACGATCCAATCTATCATCTTGTAAAATTTTAAGCATTTGTTGATAAATATTTGCTCGATGATAAGGTTGGCTAATTGATATAAGTTTACGCCACAACTCCGCTTGCCACGTTTCATCAGAATGATGATTTAACTCAGCTACTGTTTGATTAGCTTCCCATCTTACTAACCAATCGGAGCGATAAACTAAATATTGGTCAAATAAACGGGCAATACGTGTTGCCAGTTGATATAGTTTTCTATCTGTTTTGTCAACATTCAAATAAAACTTGAGTGAACTAAATTCTTTTTGTTCAATAAGCTGTGGAAGCAGATAATACAAGCGCCAACTCATTGTTTCAACACTATAATTATTTTCAATTGGTGCATTAGGTAACAAGACTTGATAAAGTTGCCAAATAAATTGTGTAGGAAAAGGGAAATTAATATTTGCAGAAATGCCTATTTCATCAGCCAACGCAATTTGCAACCATTGTGCCATACCTTGGCTTTGTACAATCACCATATCCGATGTAAATACATCTTCTAATGGCTGTCTTTGCATCAATTCACTCACTAATGATTTAAGAAGCTCGATTTGATTTGAATGATAAATAGTAAACATAGCAACATTAATTACGATAAAATTATCTAAAATTATCTCTAATACTCATGAATAAATCTAGTGACTCTTATTTTAAATAAAAAAGTATAGCTCATATTAATAGTATCGAAGAATTTATGTTTGATTTGTAATAGTTAAGTAACAAACAAGACCAACTATTTATTAATTTTAATAATAGTTCATTTGAATTAAAAAAGGCTACAAAACAAACTTTGTAGCCCGGTAATTTTTCTGCTCTTGAAAAACAGTCGATTATTGACCAATACGGCGTGTTAATTCGATAACGCGAATTTTTGCCAAGGCTTTAGATAATTCGGCAGACGCTTGTGCAAATGACATATCATCGCTTGGGTGATTAATATGTTCTTGTGCTTGTCTTACTGCTTCTTGTGCTCTTGCTTCATCTAAATCTTCACCACGAATTGCAGTATCTGCCAAGATAGTTACGATGTTAGGTTGTACTTCTAAGATGCCACCAGATAGATAGATAAACTCTTCTTCACCATCCGCTTTCACAATGCCGACCATGCCTGGTTTTATGGTTGTGAGTAAAGGGGTATGGCCAGGATAAATCCCAAGTTCACCTTCCTTACCTGTGACTCTGATTCGCTGAACATCACCCGAAAACAGGTGAGATTCAGCACTAACAACTTCTAATTGATAGGAAGTTAGTGCCATAATACGATCTCCATTAATACGATCTTCGTTCAATGAATCTCTTAGAGAGATTTTGCCTTCTCAATCGCTTCATCAATTGAACCAACCATATAGAATGCTTGTTCAGGGATATGGTCATAATCACCATTCATGATTCCTTTAAATGCACTGATCGTATCTTTTAAAGGTACATATTTTCCTGGTGAACCAGTAAATACTTCTGCAACAAAGAATGGTTGAGATAAGAAGCGCTGAATTTTACGTGCACGAGCAACAATCAATTTATCATCTTCAGATAACTCATCCATACCAAGAATAGCAATAATATCTTTTAATTCTTGGTAGCGTTGTAGAATTGACTGAACACCACGGGCACAATCATAGTGCTCTTGACCAACAACTAAAGGATCTAATTGACGACTAGTTGAATCTAATGGATCCACTGCCGGATAGATACCTAAAGAAGCAATTTGTCGACTTAATACGATTGTCGCATCTAAGTGAGCAAAGGTTGTTGCTGGTGATGGGTCAGTCAAGTCATCTGCTGGCACATACACCGCTTGGATTGAAGTAATCGAACCAGTCTTAGTTGAAGTAATACGTTCTTGTAGTAACCCCATTTCTTCAGCTAATGTTGGTTGATAACCTACTGCCGATGGCATACGACCTAATAACGCTGATACTTCGGTACCAGCTAAGGTATAACGATAAATATTATCGATGAATAATAAAACATCTTTACCTTCGTCACGGAATTTTTCAGCCATAGTCAAACCAGTTAACGCAACACGTAAACGGTTTCCTGGTGGCTCATTCATTTGGCCGTAAACTAATGATACTTTATCAAGCACGTTTGATTCTTTCATTTCGTGGTAAAAGTCATTGCCTTCACGAGTGCGTTCACCCACACCAGTAAACACTGAGTAACCTGAGTGTTCAATAGCGATATTACGGATCAACTCCATCATATTAACGGTTTTACCTACACCAGCACCACCAAATAGACCAACTTTACCACCTTTAGCAAATGGACAAATTAGGTCGATAACTTTAATACCTGTTTCAAGTAATTCAGTTGAGTTTGCAAGCTCTTCATAGGTTGGGGCAGCACGGTGAATCGCCCAACGTTCTTCTTCACCAATAGGACCTGCTTTATCAACAGGTTCACCAAGCACGTTCATAATACGCCCTAGCGTTTTAGTACCTACAGGTACTTCAATACCGTGACCAGTGTTTACAACTTTAAGCCCTCGTCTTAAGCCATCAGATGATCCCATTGCAATACAACAAACAACACCACCACCTAATTGTTGCTGAACTTCCAGAACTAATTTCTCGGTGCCAGTTTCCACTTCTAATGCATCATATACCTTTGGTACTGCATCTTCTGGGAATTCGACATCAACCACCGCACCGATGATCTGGACAATCTTTCCAGTAGCCATTTTTATTCCTCTACGTCTTTTTCTTAACTATAAGCCAATATATTTAGCATTAACCAGAAACAGCGGCTGCACCAGATACAATATCAATCAACTCATTGGTAATTGCACCTTGACGTGCTTTGTTATACACAATTTGTAATTCATTGATTAAGTTTGCACCGTTATCGGTTGCCGCTTTCATAGCCACCATTCTTGCTGCTTGTTCACTCGCTAGATTTTCAACCACAGCTTGATAAACTTGTGATTCAATATAGCGACGTAAAATTACATCTAATAGTGATTTAGCATCCGGCTCATAAATATAATCCCATGATGAAGCATTAAGTTTTTTATCTTCTGAATGTGGTAATGGTAATAACTGCTGTATTGTTGGCTTTTGTGACATGGTATTAATAAATCTATTGGTAACAATATATAATCTATCAATTTTTCCGTTGTCATATGCTTCAAGCATTGTTTTTACTGGACCAATTAAATCAGATAAATTTGGTTCGTCCCCTAAGTTAGTTACTTGAGTTAAGATGTTCGTTTTTACAGATGAAAAGAATGAAACACCTCGAGAACCAATTAAAGCCACATCAGTTTCAACACCCTCTTCCTGCCATGTTGACATATCAGCAACGACAGTTTTAAAAAGATTAATATTTAAACCACCACATAAACCACGATCGGTTGAAATAATAAGATAGCCAACTCTTTTCACATCTCTTTCTTCTAAATAAGAATGTCTGGTTCCTATCTGAGCTAACGCTAAATGTCCAATTACTTCACGAATCATTTCAGCATATGGTCGACTAGCAGCCATTCTATCTTGCGTTTTACGCATTTTAGAATTAGCAACCATTTCCATTGCTTTAGTGATTTTTTGCGTACTTTGGATACTGGCAATTTTTGTTCTAATCTCTTTTGCATTAGCCATTTTCTACCTCACCCTTACCATGTTTGAGTTGATTTAAAGCTTTCAAGTAATTCTTTTAGCTTAGTTTCAATCTCATCATTGTAATTGCCAGTTTCATCGATTAATTTGATAAAATCAGCATATTGACTATGAGCATAAGCAAGTAGTGCTGTTTCAAACGGTAATACTTTAGCCAATTCTACATCTTCAAGGTAACCTCGCTCAGCAGCATAAAGTACAATAGATTGCTCAGCAACAGTCATAGGTGAGTATTGTTTTTGTTTTAACAATTCTGTTACTTTTTCGCCGTGACTTAATTGGTTTCTTGTTGCTTCATCTAAATCTGATGCAAACTGAGAAAACGCAGCTAATTCACGATACTGAGCAAGCGCAGTACGAATACCACCTGATAATTTTTTCATTATCTTAGTTTGTGCTGCACCACCTACACGTGAAACCGAAATACCAGGGTTAACCGCAGGGCGGATACCTGAATTAAATAGGCTAGTTTCAAGGAAAATCTGACCATCAGTAATCGAAATTACGTTAGTTGGTACGAATGCTGAAACGTCACCAGCCTGCGTTTCAATAATTGGTAATGCTGTTAATGAGCCAGTTTTCCCTTTAACTTCACCTTTAGTGTACTCTTCAACATAGGTCTCATTAACACGAGCTGCACGTTCAAGTAAACGAGAATGAAGATAAAATACATCGCCAGGATAAGCTTCACGTCCAGGTGGGCGACGAAGTAATAACGAAATTTGGCGATAAGCAACAGCTTGTTTAGATAAATCATCATAAACAATTAACGCATCTTGACCACGGTCACGGAAGTACTCACCCATTGCACAACCAGCATAGGGTGCTAAGTATTGTAGTGCAGCTGATTCAGACGCTGATGCCACAACCACAATCGTGTTTTTAAGTGCCCCATGCTCTTCAAGTTTGCGTACAACATTGGCAATGGTCGATTGTTTTTGACCAATGGCGACATAGATACATTTTACACCTGAATCACGTTGGTTGATAATTGCATCGACAGCAAGTGCTGTTTTACCCGTTTGGCGGTCACCAATGATAAGTTCACGCTGACCACGTCCAATTGGAATCATTGAGTCAACGGCTTTATAACCAGTTTGTAATGCTTGGTCAACAGATTTTCGTTCGATAACACCAGGGGCAACGACTTCAACTGGTGAAAAGCCATCATGCTGAATCGAACCCTTACCATCAATTGGCTCACCTAATGTGTTAATAACACGACCTAATAAACCTTCGCCGACTGGAACTTGTAAAATACGACCAGTACATTGCACTTTCATTCCTTCAGACAAATCTTCGTATGGTCCCATGACCACTGCACCGACTGAATCTCTTTCAAGATTTAATGCCATTGCATATCGGCCCCCTGGTAATGCAATCATTTCGCCTTGCATTACATCGGTTAATCCGTAAATTCGAAGAATACCATCACTTACAGATATGATAGTTCCTTCATTGTGAGCATCACTCACAATATTGAACTGAGCTATTCGCTCTTTAATTAGTTCACTTATTTCAGTTGAATTTAGCTGCATTATCAGTCCCCTTAAGACTGTAGAGCGTCATTTAAACGATTTAAACGCCCTCTGATACTACTATCAATAACCATATCGCCCGTACGAATAATAAAACCAGAAATGAGCGATTTATCTATATAACATTTTAGTTTTACTTTTCGTGATAAACGTTTTTCGACAGCGACAGAAATTTTATTAAGTTGTTCATTGGTTAGCTCATTGGCAGAAATAACATCAACATCTGCTTGGGCCTCTTTTTCTAAACAATATTGCTCAAACAAAATTAATACTTCGGGAAGAAGCGATAACCGTTTGTTTTCAGCCATAATCCTAATAAAGTTAGTGCTAAACTCATCTAACACATCTTTACAGATGTTGATGAGTAAGTTAGCCACTGAATCAGCTTTCATGTCAGATGTTAAAACACTTCTTATTTGAGCATCTTTGCTCACTTTAGATGCTAACACTAACATTTTATGCCATGATTCGATGTTATTTTTTTCTATCGCAAATTCGAAAGCGGCTTTAGCATAAGGGCGAGCAATCGTAATTAAGTCAGCCATTGCTCTATTCTCCTTATAGTTCAGCTACGAGTTTATCAATGATGTCGCTATTTGCGGCTTCATTAACAGAACGTTCAATAATTTTTTCTGCACCAGCAATAGCGAGTGTAGCGACTTGCTGTTTAAGCTCTTCTCTTGCTCGTTTGCGTTCAGCTTCTACTTCGGCAAGCCCTTGAGCAACAATTCGTTCTTTTTCGCGAGAAGCTTCTTGCTTTGCTTCTTCAAGAATGATTGCTTTGCGTTTATTCGCTTGCTCAATAATTGCATTAGCCTCAACCTTAGCCTGTTGCATTATGTCAGATGTATTTGCTTTGGCTAATTCCAAATCTTTTTTTGCTGTTTCTGCTGAAGCAAGTCCTTCGGCTATCTCTTTTTGGCGTTTTTCAATCGCGCCAATAACAGGAGGCCAAACAAACTTCATACAGAACCAAACAAACAATACAAATGTAATTGCTTGGCCGAGGAGAGTTGCGTTCATATTCATGACACGATTCCTCTTAAATTTTTATTAACCTGCAACAGCAAAGATAACGTAAAGTGCAATACCTACACAGATCATTGGGATTGCATCAACTAATCCCATAACGATGAAAAATTGGGTTCGTAACATAGGTATTAATTCTGGTTGGCGAGCGGCGCCTTCTAAAAATTTACCACCTAGAATACCAATACCAATTGCACCACCAACAGCAGCTAACCCCATCATTATGCCTGCGGCTACATATAAAATTTCCATTATATACTCCAGTTAACTATAAAAAATATTGAAATTAATGTTCTTCCGTCGCCGATGCCATTGCTAAATAGACAATCGTCAACACCATAAAAATAAATGCTTGTAATGTAATAATTAAAATATGGAAGATAGCCCAAGGTAATGATAATACCCACTGTGACCACCATGGTATCAATGCAGCAATTAGAATGAAAATAAGTTCACCTGCATACATATTACCGAAAAGTCGAAGTCCTAAAGATAACGGTTTAGCTAAAAGACCAACTAATTCAAGTACAAGGTTTACTGGCGCAAAGGCCCAATGATTAAATGGATGAAGTGTGTAATCTTTAATAAACCCTGAAATCCCTTTGTACTTGATAGAATAAATGATAATTAAGAAAAAAACACCTAAAGCCATTGACATGGTAATGCTGACATCAGCTGTTGGTACTACTCTTAAATGAGAAAGACCCAAGTATTGACTCGCATAAGGTAGAAAATCAACGGGTATAAGATCCATTAAGTTCATTAAGAAGATCCAGATAAACACTGTTAAAGCTAAAGGCGCAATAAGTTTATTTTGCCCTGTAAACATGTCTTTTACTGTATTATTAACAAACTCGAAAATCATTTCAACAGCGCATTGCAATTTACTTGGAACACCACTGGTGGCTTTCTTTGCAACGCAACGGAAAATCCATAGAAAAATAACACCAAGTATTATTGAAAAAAATAATGAATCAAGATTAAATGTCCAAAATCCTGACCCCACTTGTAAATTTTCAAGATGGTGTTTTATATAAGCCTGCGGTGAAGCTGGAGAGGAGACTGCCATATAACCTTCTTACCTATTCTTAAATATAAAAATATTACTTATGTTTTATACCTTTAAAAGGTATAAACAATCGCTGTAATAACCATAAGCTTCTATTTTAAACCCAAATCCCTATAGTAAGTCAACCTTTGATTAACTAAATTAAGAATTTAGACACTTTTTACTAATTTTTTGTTAAGAGTACATAACTTACCCCATTACGTTATGAAAAAAAAGTCCATTAATCACTCAATGAGCTGATAGAAATATATCCTTTTTTAAGCTTTAACAGCAGTAGCGATAAATTCAGCTAATTTTTGTACTTCAAGTTCATCGATACCTTCAACCATAACACGTATAAGAGGCTCTGTTCCCGATTTACGGATTAAAACGCGCCCCTGGTTACCTAATTGTTTTTCTGCTTGTTCAATAGCTGATTTTACCGTTGGTTTAATCAAAGGATCATCTTTTGCTGAAAATCGCACATTAATTAATATTTGAGGCAGCATGGTCATGCCACTGCATAAATCAGCTAAAGACATATCATTACGGATCATAGCGGTTAAAACTTGTAAACCAGCTATAATGCCATCACCGGTTGTGGTTTTATCTAATAATAATACATGACCAGAATTTTCAGCACCTAAGCGCCAATTTTTTTCAATTAATTTTTCAAGGACATAACGATCACCAACGTTTGATCTAACAAATGGAATACCAAGATTTTTAAGTGCTATTTCAAGCCCCATATTGCTCATCAACGTTCCGACGACACCACCTTTTAATTGTCCTTGTCTTAATGCTTCTCGTGCAATGATATAAATAATTAAATCACCATCAATTTTTCTCCCTTTGTGGTCAACCATAATGATGCGATCTCCATCACCATCTAAGGCGAAACCTAAATCTGCTTTTTCATCAATAACACATTTAGCAAGAGCTCTTATATCAGTAGCACCACAATTTTCATTAATATTTACACCATCAGGTTCGCAACCAATTTTAATGACTTTTGCGCCAAGCTCTCGTAATACTTTTGGCGCAATATGATAGGTAGCACCATTTGCACAATCAACAACTATTTTAAGCCCTGCTAAACTTAAATCGTGATTAAAAGTACTTTTACAAAATTCGATATAACGACCTGCTGCATCGGTTATGCGACTTGCTCGTCCAAGTTGTTTAGATTCGACGCAGTCAATCTCTTTTTCAAGCTGAGCTTCGATTTCTAATTCAATGGCATCATCAAGTTTTTTCCCTTCCGTTGAAAAAAATTTAATACCATTATCATAAAAAGGATTGTGTGATGCAGAAATAACAACGCCGGCATCAGCCCTAAATGTTCGCGTTAAATAAGCGATAGCAGGAGTCGGCATTGGTCCAGTAAAGGCGGCGGCAACACCAGCTGAAGCAAAACCTGCCTCTAGTGCTGATTCAAGCATATAGCCAGAAATACGGGTATCTTTACCGATTAATACTTTTTTTACACCATCTTTAGCAAGAACTCGTCCAGCTGCCCAACCTAATTTGAGCGCAAAGTCAGGCGTAATAGGATACTGCCCAACTTTACCTCTAATTCCATCTGTACCAAAATATTTTCGATTAGACATTTTTTTCCTCATACTCAGACCTACTTTTTAGGCAGCTCTTATCAATAATTAGTTTTTTTCATTATCCTTCAAAAAAATTTCATACGAATTATTCACGATTATCATTAGCCAATTTCAATAAAGCTTGGCTTTCTTTTATAAAATGCTTGGCATAATTACCAAACCATTTGGAAACTTCATTAAAATTATCAACAAATTTAGCTTTATCGCGCTCTTCAATAACCTCAACCATTTTTCCAAAGCAATCATAATAACGTTTGATTAATTCGATATTATCATCTGATGCCATAATGATATCGGCATACAGCTCAGGATCTTGAGCAAACAATCGCCCAATCATCATCAGCTCAAGTCGATAAATAGGAGAAGAAAGTGCGATCAATTGCTCTAAATCAGCTTGTTCTCGTTGTAAATTGACACCATATGAGAACGAAGTGAAATGACGTAATGCTTGGATGAACGACATACATTTGTCATGTTCTTTAGCATCAATTGCACATAAATTAGCACCCCAAATTCGCATTTGCTCAATTAACCATTGATATTTGGCGGGATCACGCCCTTGGCAATAAACAATAATTTGTTTTGCTAAATTCGGAACATCCGGACCAAACATTGGATGTAAACCAACGACAGGACCTTGATGCTTATCAAGCATTTCTTGGAGAGGTTTAGCCTTTATGGATGTAAAATCCGTTAAAATACAATCTTTGGGTAATGGCGGTAGTTGTTTAATAATTTCACAAGTTTTGTTAATAGGTACCGTCATGATAACTGCCGCTGCATCAGTAACCACTTCGGCTGCTTGATGCATCGTTTTTGAACCTAATGTTTTAACTTGATACCCAGATAAGGTAAATAAACGAGCAAACAATCGCCCCATTTGCCCATCACCACCAACAATCACTATTGCTCCTTGACCACTATAGACTTTTTTAAAACCTTTATCATTTTCGCTAATATAAGATTCACGCATCAAACGACGTAAAATATCTTCCATTAAAGCAGGAGAAACACCTTGCTCTTTAGCCTCTTGCCGTCTTTTAGCTAGCATATCGGCTTCGCGTTGAGGATCATAGATGGGAATACCGTACTTGCTTTTTACTTCGCCAACTTCGGCAACTAACGCTAATCGTTTTATAATTAAAGATAAAATAGATTGATCAACTTCATCAATTTTATCGCGTAAGGCAAGTAGTTCCTTAAACATATTGGATAGTTCCTTATTATCACAAAGAGTTGTTTTTCTGTAATAGCTTAACAGTATAACGTATTTTTGGTACGATGCGTATTTAGAACATCAAATACAAGACAATAAATCAACATGAATGTTATCTCATTTAATATTAACAGCCTTCGTGCCCGAATTCACCAATTAGCAGCTATTATTGATAAATACCAGCCTGATGTAATTGGTTTACAAGAAACGAAAGTCCATAACAACCAGTTTCCTATTGCTGAGCTTGAACCATTTGGTTATTACCTAAACTACCATGGGCAAAAAGGACATTACGGAGTTGCTTTACTAACAAAGCAAAAACCTCTGTCGGTACAATGCGGTTTTCCAACCGATGGGGATGAAGCACAATGCCGTTTAATTATGGCCGAATTACCTACTAGTAAAGGGAATTTAACCGTAATTAATGGTTATTTTCCGCAAGGTGAAAGTTTACATCATGAAACTAAATACCCAGCTAAACGTAAATTTTATCAAGATCTGAATAATTATTTACAAGAATATCAATTAAATAATCAATTAACTTTAATTATGGGGGATATGAACATCAGTCCAACTGATTTAGATATTGGTATTTCAGAAGAAAGCCGTAAACGTTGGCTTCGTACAGGTAAATGTTCATTTTTGCCGCAAGAGCGTGAATGGATCAACAATTTAATGTCACTTGGCTTTATTGATACTTACCGTAACGAACATCCAACAAAGCAAGAATATTCATGGTTCGATTACCGCTCAAAAGGGTTTGAAACAGATACTGGTCTTAGGATTGATTTAATTTTAGCTAGTCAAAAATTGCTAGCACACTGTCAACAAACAGGGATTGATTATGCTATTCGAGCAATGGAAAAACCCTCTGACCATGCTCCAATTTGGGCTAAATTTGATTTAGTATAAATCTGTATCATCGCAATAAGGGATCATCACATGCAAAACAGCTCGGTTTTATCGGTCAAAGATCTTAATCAAATCGTTAAAGATTTACTGTCTGATGCAATTGGACAGATCTGGTTAGTGGGCGAAGTTTCTAACTTTTCACGTCCATCATCAGGTCATTGGTATTTTTCGTTAAAAGACGATAGCGCACAAGTTCGTTGTGCGATGTTTCGCAACAGTAATTTTCGGGTAGGTTTTGCTCCACAAAATGGACAACAGGTTTTAGTTAGAGCAACAGTAACCTTGTACGAAGCTCGTGGTGAATATCAACTGGTTATTGATAAAATTCAGCCAGCAGGTGCCGGGCTATTACAACAAAAATTTGAACAGTTAAAAAAACGGCTTTCTGATGAGGGAATGTTTGATGCTATTTACAAAAAGCCACTCCCTAAAAATATTCGCACAGTTGGAATTATCACTTCATCAACAGGTGCGGCATTACATGATATTTGTCAGATATTAAAACGCCGAGATCCGAGTTTGCATTTAATTATTTACCCAACGCAAGTACAAGGTATCGAAGCAGCCGAGCAAATTGCTAAAATGATTCACATTGCCAACATTCGTCAAGAATGTGACATCTTAATAGTTGGTCGGGGTGGGGGGTCGATTGAAGATTTATGGTCATTTAATGAAGAAGTGGTGGCAAGAGCTATTTTTGCAAGTCAATTACCTATTGTCAGTGCCATTGGGCATGAAATTGATTTTACGATTGCCGATTTTGTGGCTGATGTAAGAGCAGCAACGCCATCTGCGGCAGCAGAGCTTGTTAGCCAAGATAGCTTAGAACAAGAGAAACGTTTGCAGACTCAAGAACAGCATTTATCCATGGCAATGGATTATTATTTAATGCAGTGTCGAGAAAAACTCAATAAATGGCGACATCAATTGCAAACTCAACATCCACAAACAAAGCTAGAAAAACAATTGAGTCAACTCTTAACTTATCGCCATTCATTATCTAAAAATATTCAGCAATATTTGATCAGACTGTCAAATCGCTATAATGCACTTGATAAACGATTATTACGAGTATCTCCACAAAATAATATTGTTTATCTAGGGCAAGTTACATGGCAAAAAAAACAGCAACTAATCAATTTAATTAAACAAAGGTTAACAATATCACAACATCAATTTATTTTACAAACCTCTCAACTTAATAATGTTAGTCCTCTAGCTACACTTGAACGAGGTTATTCAGTTACCACGAACCAAGACAACACAGTAGTTCGTCGCTCTGAGCAAGTTGCTATTGGTGACATTATCGTAACAAGGCTGAAAAAAGGTAAACTTATTAGTCAAATTACAAAAATTAACGAATAAAATAATTATATTTAAAGATTATAGATAAACCTATTTTACTAATCTTTAGTATCATTTTTGCAATTCTGGTAATCGCTAGTATATAATCTAAACAATAGACAATTATTATATTATTCAGAGAATTTATGCATTATTCAATCGATATTGATTTAGGCACCACAAACAATTAATTTGTGTTTATCAAGATGAATCCTTGTCTCTAATTAATATTTTCATGGTATGTGTTTATGATACTCGGCTTAATTCACCGCATAATGCTTCAAGATTTTCTTTATTATTGAGTGTTTCCCAAAATTCAAATCCAATCGACTAACCAGTAAAATAGTTATCCACGATTAATAAAAATATTGAGAACCAACAGCAATTCTTAAGAAAATCCATAGTGTTTTTTATTCGGTAATATATTTATTGGTAATACCAATACTTAACACATATCCTATACGCACATAACCCCAGTTACGAAGCCACTATAGCCACATACATAAAAAGTTTGTTCAACTAATTCTAGTAACACTTTTTGATGATTATCTTGTATTTATACCTGTCTAATTCAGTAAATCGACAATACATTAGATAATATCTAGAGAGCATGTCCATCAGCAATCATATCAAAGGCGCATGCCTCTCAAGAATCAATTCCCTAGCTTGCGCCATTGGTGCAGATAAACCATAAAGCCAATAAATAAAATCTTGATCCATACTTAAACTAATAAACACAACTATATTGTTTAATATAAGAAGATAGCATATTGTAGTTGTAAAGAGAAATTGTGCCATTATTTTCTAAGCTATTTATTTTGGTAGAAATTAAATTATTATCATTAAAATAACAATAAAATTATTTTGCAAATTACTTTCCCCAAGGCATAATGAAATGTAATTCTATCTTTGTCTACATATTGCTTAGCCATAAATTGAAGGAGTTATAATGAAAAAATTTGCCTTAACAGTAATTTTAATGTCAAGTGCATTAATGTTACAAGGCTGTGTTGCAGCAGTAATTGGTGCTGGTGCCACAGCCACAGCAAAGGTTGCTAGCGATCCTCGAACAGCTGGAACACAAGTTGACGATACGACACTTAATTCCAAAATTGGTATGAAACTAAAAGATAATGCCTCAGAATTTGTTGGTTCACGGATTTCAACAAGTGTTTATGACAGCAATGTCCTTTTAACTGGTCAAGGAAATAATGAGCAAAGTATGAAGGCTGAAAGTCTAGTCGCTGAAGTAGACGGTATAAAAAAAATATTTAATCAAATCCGTATTGGAAAAATTATTGGTGCGGGCACAATCACAAATGACACATGGATAACAACAAAAGTTAAATCGCAACTTATACTAAATGCAGATACGAAAGCAAGAAAAATCAAAGTAGTTACCGAAAACAGTGAAGTTTTTTTAATGGGCATCGTCACGCAAGAAGAAGGTAGGGTTGCCGCTGAAGTTGCAAGCAAAGTCAGCGGTGTTAAAAAAGTAATAATGCTATTTACTTATCCAGAAGATTAATTATTATACTATAGATTGAATGCGCTCGATT
This sequence comes from Gilliamella sp. wkB18, assembly GCF_001690875.1. NCBI lineage: Bacteria > Pseudomonadati > Pseudomonadota > Gammaproteobacteria > Orbales > Orbaceae > Gilliamella > Gilliamella sp. wkB18. The sequence continues at coordinate 4,360 of NZ_LZHM01000005.1, read as the reverse complement.
AATTTCACCAACCCATGCAATCGTGATTGGCTGAGTTCAGCTGTTATTTTAAATTCATTTAATATGGATTGAAAATTGATTGAGAGAATTTCTTTGGCAGTTTTATTATTAGCAATAATCACTAAAATTGCCATTAAACCTTTTACAATTCGCCCCTCACTATCACCACTAAAAACATAGGTATTATCTGTCTGTTTTTGATAAGTCAACCAAACTCGGTTTTCACAGCCATTGACTTGATTTTGCGCTGTCTTTTGCTCTTCAGGAAAATCAGGCAATTGCTTTGCTAACATCACTAACTGTCGATAACGATCTTGCCAATTATGTTGCTTTGCGAATAATTCGGTTAAGTTTTGCTGTGATAGCATAATATTGACCTATTTACGGTTAACTGTTTGTAAAAAAGTTTCAGGAAACTATACGTTTCAGTATAAAATTACTCTAATATTTCAATTGCATTTTGCAATACTGAAATAAGTTTATCCACATCTTGCTGATTATTATATGGCATCAATGAAACACGAACCACTCCGTGGCATCCTAATTTATTCATCAAAGGCTGTGCACAAAGCTGACCAGTACGGATGGCAATATTTTGTTCACTTAACAAAATAGCAATATCATTATGATAAATATTATTGATATTAAAAGTGATTATCGAGCTATCATCCACACTATAAAATTGAATACCTGCAAATTGGTTTAGTTTTGATTTTGCGTAATAAGCTAGCTGTTTTGTGTAGTTTTCTGTTTGCTTATTATCCCAACTTTTTAACCACTCAAGTACGGCATCAAAACCAACAATACCTGCAATATTAGGTGTGCCAGCTTCAAATTTATAAGGAATATCTTCTTGAATAAAATCATCAAACGAAGCGCTTTTTAGCATTTTACCACCACCATGCCAAACCGACATGTGCTCAAGTAATGCCTTTTTACCATATAAAACGCCAAGCCCCGTTGGACCATACAATTTATGGGCAGAAAAGACATAAAAATCGATATCTAACTGGTTAACATTAATTGCATGATGAACAACACCTTGCGCACCATCCACCACTAAAACAGCATCATATTGATGAACAATACAACTAATTGCAGACAAATCAGGACAAAAACCTGTTACATTTGACATTTGGGTGATTGCAACAATTTTCGTCTTCTCTGACATTAACGACGATAATTCATTAACATCGGACGACCATTTTATGACTTTAGCCCTTGTTTGCTTAGCCACAATCAACCAAGGTAATAAATTACTATGATGCTCTAATTCACTCACAATAATTTCATCACCAGGTTGTAACAACGAGCGGGCATAGCTTTGTGTAATTAAATTAATTGACTCGGTTGCACCCCGTGTCCAGATAATTTCAGCACTACTATTAGCATGAATTAAATCAGCAACATTTTGTCTAGCCTTATCAATTGTTGCAGTTACTTGCAAAGCATCTTGGTGTAAACTGCGTTTTGCTGTCGCTGTGTTTTGAGCATAATACGCCAGTGTTGCATCGACCAAGGCTTGCGGTTTAAGTGCTGTTGCTGCCGAATCAAGATATACGCTATCATGACTAAGCGCAGAAAAATTTTCCCGAAACTGTTCAGGCAGAAAATGCTTATTGGGTAAGTTCAAGTCCAGCAATCCCATTCCAGTAACCATTACAATCTCGGTTATGTTCAATTTGCAGTGGATTTAATCCATCTTCGTTAGCTTTGAACAGCTTAATAATATCAAGTGTTTCAATACCAAGCGGTGAAATTCTAATAATATCGACCAATTCTTTCATCTCTTTTAAATTATTTCCCAAATTGTAACAATAACCGCTTTGAGTCTGAATGCCGTTTAACACAAATACTTTCTGTTGTTCTTGCGAAAACACCTCACGTCCAACAGGATACTTAATACAACAAGTTTCGCATTTATCTTTAGGCTTATCTTCCGATCTTGCAGTGAAACAGCGAGCGGAATAAGCCAAAGGTAAATAACCATAGCTGAAGACTTCAATTTCAAAATTTCGTGCGATATTTAAACTCTCAAGCTGTTTAAGAACATTGCTCAACCAATCACGAGAAAGCTCAACCGGCATACACCAGCGAACCATACCTTGTTTTTGTAATAATTTTAAAGTTAAAGCGTTATAACAGTTAATAGCTGGGCCAGCAACAAACGGCAACTTATGTTCTTGTGCAATGTTAATTGCCGCCAAATCGTTGGCTTCAACCAAAAAATCACCATTATTTATTAATTGCCGCAACTCATTAAGTTCCGATGGAGCCTCAAGCAAAGCCAATGTTGACAGCACAACTTGCTTGCCTGATTTTGCGATCTCTTTTGCCAGCTCAAGCCAATTAGCGACTTTCATTTCACGACGTTTAGTACAAACGGTTTCACCCATATAAATAATATCCGCCTGACTCTCTTTAGCAGAGTAATAAAAAGCTTCTGTTTCAGTTTTAGGCCAATAATAAAGCACTGGTCCTAATGCGTATTTCATGGTTTTGCTCACTATATTTATGTTAGATCTTTTTCAATGATTTACCTTGATGCTGTTAGCACATTATCTATAGCTAACTCACCTTATTGCCATTTACGATGATAAGCGCCTAATGTTGTTTGTGTGCCTTCTGACACCGAACCTAGCGTATCTATCCAACGTTGTTCTGCTTGGAACGATTGCGGATTGGCTTTATAGCGATCGATAGCTTGTCTCCATACTTTTGTCACTTGCTCGACATAAGCTGGGCTACGCTGACGACCTTCTATTTTAACCGATGCGATATTTGCGGCAAACAGTTCAGGCAATAGCTCAATGGTATTTAAACTTGTTGGCTCCTCGATCGGATGATAAAGCTCATCTCCAACAAAATAACGACCTTTACATAGTGTTGGATAGCCTGCATTTTCGCCTTTCTTATGACAATCAATTAACACATTATTCAATCTTGATTCCAGTCCTTTCTCTGTTTCCTCCCAACGAACAAATTTGGCAGGCGAACAAGCGCCAACAGTATTAGGTGATTCGCCAGTTAAGTAAGATGACAAATAACATCGACCTTCCGCCATAATACACAAACTACCAAAAGCAAACACTTCAAGCGGAACGGGTGAAACTTGTGATAACTGTTTAACTTGATGCATCGAAAGTACACGCGGTAAAACAATGCGATGTACCTGAAAATTATTATAGTAAAACTTAATTGACTCCTCATTGGTCGATGAAGCTTGCACAGAAACATGGCGCTCGATATTAGGATACTTTTCAGCAGCATAATCTAGGATAGCTAAATCAGCAATAATAAGGGCATCAGCACCAATATTGGCTGCTATATCTACCGCATGTTGCCACCGATGAAAATTATTAGGATGTGCGAAAGTATTAATCGCAATATGAAGTTTTTTACCCCGTTTATGCACATAATCAGAAGCTTCGATCAATCGTTTTTCATTAAAATTTAAACCAGCAAAATGCCGAGCATTGGTATCATCCTTTAAACCAATATAAACAGCGTCAGCTCCGTTATCAATAGCAATTTTAAGTGATGGCAATGAACCAGCAGGACAAAGAAGTTCCATATTTATTCCTAATTTACAATCAGTATTTTATACATTGTGTATTATGCAATAATTTACCGTGTAATGCGAATAGAAAGCCGTGATAATGCTAAAAAATGAATAAGAAAATTTCTATTATATAGCACAATAAAAATAAAAAAGAACTTAAATATGAAAATGTAGAATATTAATTGTATTCATATAAAAAACAGCAAGAGTGGAATAGAATTAAACAATTATTCCATACATATATAGCTAACTCAACTATTTATAAATGAGGAAAAAAGTGAATGGACTAAAAACTTCAGATATTAACTAATAAAAATAACTAAAGTAGTTTGAAAAGATTCTACTAAATGAATTTTGAAATCTAATCTTTATAAAACTCTATTTTCAATAAGATGTTGCAATGTTTAGAGTGCAACCGTAAACCTTTAAAACGATTAATGAAATATATGACTTTAATGGTGAGGTCTAAGAAATAGAAATTGCATGTACTTATGTAAAGGAATAAAGTCTTTTAGTGTCTGATATTTTTCATGAGGCGAAAATTGAGTGACAACATTAAACGGTTTATTAAAAGCTATTAATGTTTTCATTATATTCCTATACTGATTTTATCATATTACACATTAAATAAATTCTATTTAACATACATTTATATAATTTATTTAATAGACGTAAAAAAGCCCAGCATCTCTGCTGGGCTCTCTATAATTTAAAAAGTCTGGCGGCACCCTACTCTCACATGGGTAATACCCACACTACCATCGGCACTACGGCGTTTCACTTCTGAGTTCGGCATGG
>NZ_LZHM01000004.1:0-7870 GCF_001690875.1 Gilliamella sp. wkB18 | reverse complement strand
ACCGGCAGTTACTTTACTGTTGTGATTAATTTCGGAATAACCGTTTTCTTTACCTTTTGACTGGCTGGCTGCTATTTCTACGGAGAAACCGTTTTGTCCGCCAATTAACCCAAATCCAACGCCAACTCCATAATGGTTGCCAGAATCCCGGTTTTTAATCTTTTCGGTACTTTGTGCTGCATCGAATTTAATGTCATTGCCGGCATTAAGATTAATATTGTGCCCTTGAATATCCACCCCTTTGCCTTCAATGTTTTCTTGCGCTGTGATATTCACATTTTGACCGGCATGAATAACGGTACCGGATTGGGAATGATGGTGGTACTCATTTTTTTGTTTGGCATTATTGGCAGCAGCGCTCACGGTGACAAAAAATTAAATAAAATCAATGTCTTTCCTGGCTAATTTTTTGTAAGTAAAAATAGTAAGTTAATGTATTTTTTGAATAGAGGGAGATATGGCGCAATGAGCAATACAGCAGGTAGGCATTATTGATAATGATGTATAATAATAACTAAAACATATTCTAAACTAAAATCAATTACAGACAAAGCCCGGCGCCACAACCCACTGAACGGTTTTATACCGTGGGTTACACGTCTAACTGCGGACTTTACAACCCAGACCGCAACTGACCATTAAGGGCCAGTGGCTTGAACACTCGGTTTTTATGCCGGACGCCCTGTGGTCATTAAAGTTGAGCACAACAAGTTAGTTATTGAACTTGCGATGCAGGTCTAGAAAATGAAAGAGCCTAGTAATTCAGCTAGGATCTTATTTTCATTAAAACTAAACTTGAAAATCGCTTCTTTTAGATAATTCTAAAAGCTCCTTCAGGTAACGATGATACTGCTTACCTTTCATCATCTTTGCATATTCTTCGATAGTTATAATACTATCCTCTATAATTGAGTTATCAATTCGAGAGACCTCTAGAGTAATAACCTGGTCTCCATTGATAAGATAAGTATAAATATCTTCACCTTGTTCTATCATATGATACAAACAACATGCTGAATTGACTGTTCCAAATACATTTTTCAAATAAGGAACAATGATTTCCTGTTCTATTTTATTGAATTCAATTAATGCATTATTATTTTTCATTTAATTCTACCCGGTGTCGCTGTTATCAAATTACCATGTCTATCTGTAAGCACTGTTATAATATTTGTAGGCTTACCACTAAATTTATCAATACCTATATTTTTATTTAACATAATTACTCGTTCATAAATAGTATCAGTTTGCCCGGTAACTTTGTTGTATGACGATCTAGTATTACTAATTGGGATCTTAGATACATCTGGGCTACTTAAAATAGCTTTGGCTTCAGCTTCACTAATTGAAAATTGGCTAGCATTAGCTTTCCCGGAGAAATGACGATTCTGGACATGTACCCAACCTGATTCGGCATCTCCTGTTTTCATATTAATACGAGATTGTACTATTGGGTTTTCAAGATCCACCTTAGCTATAACATTATCAGCACCATTCGAAACCTTGTAGCCATTGGTTGTTGTCCCCGTCGTTCCCTTTCCAGCATTTAATTCTTTTTCATTTTTGGCATGCTCGCCAAACTGGCTTGATTTATTGCCTTTTTGAGAGGTTGCTACATTATTCTCAACTTTTTCTTTTATAAATTGTTGGAATTGTTTATTTGTACTTTTGGCACCAAATCGACTTAAAGCAGTATTTAATTCTAATAAAGATTCAGTATCTGCACCAGATAAATAATCACCTGTAGCTTTGTTTAATACTGAAATCAAATCAGCTTTGTCAGTGTCGGTTAAAGATTTATCAGCCATAGCAAGTGCCGCCATAGCGGCACTAATTGGTCCTGGTAAAAATGCACCTATTTGCTCTGGGGCTCGCATCCAGAGTTCAACATAATCGCTACCATTAGGCATATCTTTACCTGTTATGAGCCTTTCTAGTGCTTCGTCTGTTTCTTCTTGAGTTAAATAACCTGCTGCTGAGGCATGGAGGATACCTTCATAATTGGCTCCTGTTTCAGGTGAAAGACCAATAAAATCGCCACCTAATCCACCATCACCCCAACTTAATCCATTATTCTCAACCGCATTCTTACTGCTGCTGACTGCAGCGCTGACTTCACTGATGCTACCGCCAGCGCTGGCTGTAGCAAGTCCGGCGGCCAGTTGGGCGAGGGCGCTGATGTTTTGTTTTTCTTCTTCGGTTAGCTGGTTAACACTTTTATCACCGTATAGCTGTTTGCGAATGATATCCGCAGCAATTTCACCCGTAAGCGCCCCTGCGCCCCCAGCTAACCCTGAATTGCCTTGTAGCTCGGCAACGGCCGCACCCAATATGGCGTGGGCAATTAAACGGGCGGCTTCATTATCGCCCGCCTGTATTTTGATTTGCTCAGCCAACCATGGGGCACTGGCGCCGGCTAAGCCGCCGGCGATATCGCCTGTCATCATGCCTGTGATAATGGCAATAGCAGAATCGACGCCTTTATTAAAGTCACTGCCCATTTTGTTTTCATTGCCATGGTTATTTTGTTTATCCATGGCTTGTTTTAGGTCTTTAATCTCGGCGCCTAAATCTTTTAAGCCGGTGACAATTTCTTGTCGGGTTTGTTCTTTTTCTTTATCAAAGATAGGGTTGAGTTTGTGGTGTGCCTGCTCAGTGTCATGACTGAGTTCATTTATATCTTGGATTTGTTTGTCCGTGTCACGGATGATTAATTCTCCCTCACTGATTGCCGAATGGGTGATGTTTGAGGTTTTATCATCGTGCTCATATATCGATGGCATCCCGCCATTCGGTTTTGGATTACCATCGGTATGACTGGTGCTTCCTGCCATCCCAATGCTATCTACCTCAAATTCCGCTTTGTTTTTAATATCGGTAAAGCCGATAGTGCCGGTATCTAACCGATTATTGTCTTTATCCGCTGTTGATGCAATCACCGCACCATTTAACTGGGTATGGTTACCCACGGTAATGTCATAGCCGCCCGTGCCAGCAAAAATGCCCGATTGTTCATTGACCGACGCATAGTCATTTTTCATCCTATCTTGACTAAAGTTACCACTGGCTTGACTGCCCCCATAACAGATAGGGGGAACGCAAATACTGACATTGGCACCGGATGAGGTGTGTTTAGAATCGAGTTTTTCTTTATCTTGAACGCTGCTAATGAGCAAATCACGCCCAATATTTGCAGTCACCCGATTACCTGCCAGCTCCGCACCGTCTAAGATAACATCACGCCCACTGTGAATGTTCAGCGCATTACCGGCAGTTACTTTACTGTTGTGATTAATTTCGGAATAACCGTTTTCTTTACCTTTTGACTGGCTGGCTGCTATTTCTACGGAGAAACCGTTTTGTCCGCCAATTAACCCAAATCCAACGCCAACCCCATAATGGTTGCCAGAATCCCGGTTTTTAATCTTTTCGGTACTTTGTGCTGCATCGAATTTAATGTCATTGCCGGCATTAAGATTAATATTGTGCCCTTGAATATCCACCCCTTTGCCTTCAATGTTTTCTTGCGCTGTGATATTCACATTTTGACCGGCATGAATAACGGTACCGGATTGGGAATGATGGTGGTACTCATTTTTTTGTTTGGCATTATTGGCTGTAGCGCTCACGGTGACTTTGACTAAGGACGATGACATACCATTATTATTTTCTTCAATACCGGTACTGACATGATTGATACCTGATGTATTAAATTTTGCTTGCCCCGCATTAACCGCTGCCTTGGCGGCATAAATGGCAGATAAGCGTTTATCGTCATGATTTTCGACGGATTTAGCGGCTTTATCAATCGCTTGAGAGGCACTGACAAAATAGCCCGATGTAGAAACCGTAATACCGTATTGCTTATCTTGGGTTTGTGATTGCAGTAACTTATCATCTTCACTGGTATCCATAATCACATTTTTACCGGTTAAGTTCACCGATTTATCGGCGGTAATATCGGTACCAGACAGACGAATATCCTCACCGGCCCACAAATTGACATTACCCTTAGCACTGGTAATTTCACTGCGAATATTACTTTGGGTGGACTTGTTTTCCAAATTTTTATAGCGGGATTCTTGCCAGCCCACAGTACCACTGTAGCCGTCACCACCGAGTTCACCGACTTGTTTATGATAGCCTTTTTCTTCAATACGAGACGCATCTTTACTTGTATTGACGGTAATATTGCCTTTATTGGCTTTAATGTTGATGTCTTTTTCCGCAGCAATTTGGCTACTGGTGATATTAACATGACCTTCTTTACTGTTAATGTAAATATTATTCGCCGTTAATGAAGACGGATTTTGCGCTGTGGCATCGGCATGATGTTGTTCACCGTTACGTTGGTCACCATACGGTAACATGCCCACTCCATGATTTGGGCTGCCATTAATAAAGCGAATACTTGAGCCAGCAGTAGGTACCCCTAAGGTAATATTGGTCTGTTTACTGCTGGATTTATTGTGCTCGTTTTGCTTATCGGTTGAGGTGGTAATATTGACATCACGATTAGCTTCAATAATGATATTTTCACCGGCGGCTAACTGCGCACCACTTATCATTACATCGCCATGCGTTAAATTGCCTTGAGCATCACGAGCTTGACTTTTAGTGGCATGCAGTTGAATGTTACCCGCAGCGGTTAAGCTGCTGCCATTTTGATATTCACCGTAGAGGCTGGATTTTTGTTTACTGCTTGAATGATTAAGCGTAATAGGTAGCTGGGTTGGGTTAGCTATGTCTGCCCCAAAAGCCGGGAGTTCACTTTCAAATAATTTTTTGTGTTTATCGACCTTACTACCATGAGACTGAAAAATGTCATGAATATTACGTACACTGTCTATCAACGGGTTACTTATTGATATTCCAATCCCTGAGGATTTGGATTGATAACTGTTTTGTATATTAAGGGTGTCTTTACTTGGAATAATGGCAATATCTTCACCCGTGATATCAATGTGTCCCGTGGCTCGCTGCGTATCACCTTGTGCTCGCCCTGCAATGATATCACTGCCTTCAATGGTCACTTTTTTACCGGCAGAAATAATTACATTACCCCCTGAGGTGCCAACGATGCTTGCGGCATTAGAGTGGTTAACTTCATTGACCGTGGAGGTTGCTTTACTCGATTGTTTGTTGTAACTGATGGTTGACCCGCTGCTTGAAAACCCGGATTTTTTAGTTTTGTTTTCGTGTTTTTGGTAATACGATTCTTCTGCGGTATTAATGGTGATATCTTTCCCAGCTTCAAGACGCACATCATGCGTACCAATGACTTGGCTACCGGTCACCGTTAAGTCATTCCCCGCTTTGATGTTCACACTATCACCATAAATCCCACTGCCTTTTTGGGTGATGTTATCTACCGCAATGTTTTCAGTGGTTGACTCTTTGTTAAGGACGCCTTTGGTTTTGGTTTTGTGATGCTCGGTTAACTGTAAACGTTCTTGCTCACTGCCAATATCAATATCATGTTCGGCTAATAGGTTTATGCGCTTATCGCTCGATAGCTCCGCCGATTTTGCTAAAATATCATGTCCCGCAATTAAGTTTAGGTCGCCATGGGTTAAAATTTCACTGCCCACCGTTTCTTCAATATCAACCTTGCGGGTGTGATTTTTATTCCATATTGTGTCTTGATAGCTTTGCGTTTTTAAGGTCGATAAATTGATATCGTTCCCCGCAATCACGTTAGTGACGCCGTCTTCACCGCCATTGACCAATAAGGCCGCGCCTAAGTTGATGTCATGTCCTGCTTTTAAGGAAATATCACCATCATTGACGTTGATACTTGAAATTTGGTCAATCACGGTGTTTTTACTTTTGCTCGCACCGTAATGCGTTTCGGTGGTTGAGGTGGTGCTATTTAAGTTGATGTCGTTATTGGCTTGTAAATATGCCAATTTATCCGCATTTAATCTGCCGCTGCTGTTGATGCTATCTTTCGCTTGAATAATGATGGCGCCCGCATCAATCAGACCTTGGTTATTGACATTATCCCCTAATAGCGCTACCCGTTTTTTACCTAATATCGCCCCTGAAGATTAATGGTCCCTTTGGCTAGTAAGATGGTATTATTGTTGTCGATTAATTGATTAGCATTAAAATTAATTGCATTGAGGTTGATATTTTCAGCTGTTCCCTTTCCAGCTAATTGAGCCTCTTATATCTTTTTAACAACTTAACACAAGCAAGAAGAATTAACCGAATAATGGTTAACGATTTATAACACCGAAAGACCGCATGAGGCATTAAATAACATGACACCGATTGAGTATAAAACACTAAAACAAGCAGCTTAATTTTTTACGTAAGTTGTGTACTAAGTTTGGGGGTATTTACAGCATTAATTCCTATATTTTCTACTAAACAGAAAGAGAGATCCCTACTGATTAGGTAGGGATCATTGCCACTATGATATTTTTGTTATTATATTCTTAATGATGGGTTCGACAGATAGCTCTAAATTATCGCTATCTATCGTATAACGGTTTAATTCAATTTGATTTTCTGCATCAAAAAGTAATTCCCTTAACCATTTCTCTTCTAATGCTAGAATTTGGTGTTCAGCCTCATAAATACTAGATTGTATTTCTTCCACCCCAATTTCTTTGTTTAAAAAAGAATCACATTTTTTTTTCAATTTATCAACAATATCAGGATATATCCACTTCATCACTTTTCACTCCGTCTTAAAATGGTCACAATAACTTTACCGTTATTTTCAGTGACAACACCTACATCACCACTCCAATGTACAGTCCTCTCTACACCATTAACCTTAGAAATCGTTTTTGTTCCATTCTGTATAGTGTACTCTACAATTCCAGGAGAAATATTACGCCCAGCACCAACTGTACCGGCTGGAGATCCTAATCCTGATGGTTGCATTCTATCAATCGCATGTTGTGAATATAATCTGTCGCCAACCTGTGCATATTGTTTACCGTTAATAGTCGTTTTTTTGTAATTTTGCCAAGAATTCCATTCTAAAGAATTCCCAACAATGCCCTTTCCAGCTTTTATTTCTTGCTCATTTTTGGCATGCTCGCCAAACTGGCTTGATTTATTGCCTTTTTGAGAGGTTGCTACATTATTCTCAACTTTTTCTTTTATAAATTGTTGGAATTGTTTATTTGTACTTTTGGCACCAAATCGACTTAAAGCAGTATTTAATTCTAATAAAGATTCAGTATCTGCACCAGATAAATAATCACCTGTAGCTTTGTTTAATACTGAAATCAAATCAGCTTTGTCAGTGTCGGTTAAAGATTTATCAGCCATAGCAAGTGCCGCCATAGCGGCACTAATTGGTCCTGGTAAAAATGCACCTATTTGCTCTGGGGCTCGCATCCAGAGTTCAACATAATCGCTACCATTAGGCATATCTTTACCTGTTATGAGCCTTTCTAGTGCTTCGTCTGTTTCTTCTTGAGTTAAATAACCTGCTGCTGAGGCATGGAGGATACCTTCATAATTGGCTCCTGTTTCAGGTGAAAGACCAATAAAATCGCCACCTAATCCACCATCACCCCAACTTAATCCATTATTCTCAACCGCATTCTTACTGCTGCTGACTGCAGCGCTGACTTCACTGATGCTACCGCCAGCGCTGGCTGTAGCAAGTCCGGCGGCCAGTTGGGCGAGGGCGCTGATGTTTTGTTTTTCTTCTTCGGTTAGCTGGTTAACACTTTTATCACCGTATAGCTGTTTGCGAATGATATCCGCAGCAATTTCACCCGTAAGCGCCCCTGCGCCCCCAGCTAACCCTGAATTGCCTTGTAGCTCGGCAACGGCCGCACCCAATATGGCGTGGGCAATTAAACGGGCGGCTTCATTATCGCCCGCCTGTATTTTGATTTGC
>NZ_LZHM01000003.1:0-905 GCF_001690875.1 Gilliamella sp. wkB18 | reverse complement strand
CGCCATTAAGGCTAATGAGTTGCCCAGGAGCAAGGTTATAACGGTTGCTTTTGCCTCGGATAATTATTTGTTCACTGATTGCTTGTTCATGGCGAATACGTGCGTACCAATTGCCACTTTCTGGGGGGCTATTAAGGTGGTAATCATTATCCCTATTTTGTGCATCATCGTTATTCTCGCTCATCCCCCCATTTTGCTCACTTTGAATATTTTTATAAATTTTGTTGGGGCTATTTTTTTGACTACCTGAACTGACACTGGCACTACCTGCATATTGATAGTGCTCGCCATAACGGTAGTCGGTGCCGTTAGTGGTGTGGTCATCGGGTTGGCTATTGACCTCGCCAAGTAAGTTGGCTTTGGCATCACGGTAGTTATAATCTTTCACTTTAACCGATGATGCCACCGTTTGGCTGTGCATGCTAATATCCCAAACGCTTTCAGCGCCACCGTCCAAGGTGCCGCTGGGTAATTTGTAATTAATATGAGCAACTTGGTCATAACCTTGTTCGTAATCGCTTATCACCATTACGTCGCAGTCGTGCTCGGCATGGCTTTCAAAGCGAAACCAGATACCCACATCCGCCATTAAGCGTTGTATAAATTCAAAATCGCTTTCTTGCCATTGGGTAATAAATTCCCTGGCTGGGTAGTGCTCTTTAAGTTCAAGGCGGTAGTCTATGCCATTAAGTCCGTGGCTTCTAAGTATTTGTTCAACCACGCTTACTACGCTTTGGTTCTGGAATATGGCACAGTTGCGGTTTAACGTTAGTCTAGCTAGTCGTGGCGATAAGACCACTTGATAATGCGCTTCTTCTTTATTCACCGATAATTGGCTAAACTCGGTGATAATACCATAAACCTTGCGGGTGCTTTTATCATTGGTAAAATCACCCAAGGCACGG
>NZ_LZHM01000002.1:0-727 GCF_001690875.1 Gilliamella sp. wkB18 | reverse complement strand
ATTTTATCCCATGCATCATCAGGATCAATTTCGCCTTCAATATATTGAATAGTATAAGGATACATATCCTCAGTTAAATCTCCCACAGCCAAACAAACTGATTTATTTCCTGTTGGGTTATTAATATCGTTTTCTCTTTGAATTCGCGTTTTATAATCGGTAAAATCGCACCCTGTCAGTAACGATAACATCAGTAAACTACTACCTAATATTAAGACTTTTTTGATTTGTGTTTTCATCAGTTATTACCTGTTAGTTAAAATTTGTTAATCGATTCTGTCACTGCTTCGGCTTATGACTTGTATCAGCTGTATATTGGTATGACAGTAAGTATGGAAACACTTTTTTGCCCCCGCAAATCTTAAACTTAACAGTAATCTAATGAATTAAAATAACTTTATAAAAAATAACTACCACTCTTCCCTGCTTTCAAGGTTAATTCACCGTAATCATTAACATTATAATAATGAGTCCCTCTGGCTAATTCTTTACCTGTTGCAGCTGCTTCAATATCGAAAAAGTTAGGATACAAGCTATAAATATCCTTATTTTTTATCCAATTTGGCACATTTTCCATGTGGTAACTGAATGATACCATTCTCATACCCTTAAGTTGATTATCGACTTTGGTAATCTTGTCAACCACAACCCGACCAAAGCAGAAGTTAGTGCCCCCCCACCAATCTACGTATTTGCGACCTTCTTCCGTTAAATTATAACGGTACAG
>NZ_LZHM01000001.1:0-1098 GCF_001690875.1 Gilliamella sp. wkB18 | reverse complement strand
GTCAAAGTTAAATTTAACCCGGTAGCGCCCTTGGGTATCAATATAGCCATAGGTGTCATTATCGGGACTGGTGACCCGTGCCGGTAAGGTGCCACTGACTTGTGGCCAAGCAAGGGGTGCTGGGCGATACGGTTTTAATACCTTAAAAGGTATCGCAGTAAAACTGAGCTGGTAAGCATCAGTGCGGCTGCCGCTGCCCGTAACACTTAAAATAATAATGCCTTCATCAATATCAATCAGCGGGGCGCCATTAAGGCTAATGAGTTGCCCAGGAGCAAGGTTATAACGGTTGCTTTTGCCTCGGATAATTATTTGTTCACTGATTGCTTGTTCATGGCGAATACGTGCGTACCAATTGCCACTTTCTGGGGTGCTATTAAGGTGGTAATCATTATCCTTATTTTGTGCATCATCGTTATTATCGCTTACCCCCTCATTTTGCTCACTTTGAATATTTTTATAAATTTTGTTGGGGCTATTTTTTTGACTACCTGAACTGACACTGGCACTACCTGCATATTGATAGTGCTCGCCATAACGGTAGTCGGTGCCGTTAGTGGTGCGGTCATCGGGTTGGCTATTGACCTCGCCAAGTAAGTTGGCTTTGGCATCACGGTAGTTGTAATCTTTGACTTTAACCGATGATGCCACCGTTTGGCTGTGCATGCTAATATCCCAAACGCTTTCAGTGCCACCGTCCAAGGTGCCACTGGGTAATTTGTAATTAATATGGGCAACTTGGTCATAACCTTGTTCGTAATCGCTTATCACCATTACGTCGCAGTCGTGCTCGGCATGGCTTTCAAAGCGAAACCAGATACCCACATCCGCCATTAAGCGTTGTATAAATTCAAAATCACTTTCTTGCCATTGGGTAATAAATTCCCTGGCTGGGTAGTGCTCTTTAAGTTCAAGGCGGTAGTCTATGCCATTAAGTCCGTGGCTTCTAAGTATTTGTTCAACCACGCTTACTACGCTTTGGTTCTGGAATATGGCACAGTTGCGGTTTAACGTTAGTCTAGCCAGTCGTGGCGATAAGACCACTTGATAATGCGCTTCTTCTTTATTCACCGATAATTGGCTAAACTCGGTGATAAT